>JBDUEH010000192.1:0-5222 GCA_040002555.1 Gemmatimonadales bacterium
ATCTGGTCGAGCGCCCAGGCAGCAAAGTCCCGTTCGCATTCGAGCCCGCGGCTTTCACGGCAAGGCGCGGCGATACACTGCGATTCGTGCAACTGGCCAACACGATGCACAACGTGCATTTCAAGACGCAACCGTCAGGCTCGAAGCTAGGCAGCGCGTCAATGAGTCCATACCTGACTACCAAAGGACAGGCATACACCCTCGTGGTAGATTCTCGCTTCGCTGTTGGACGTTACGAAATAGTTTGTGATCCACACGAGACGATCGGTATGAAGGCCATTCTTACGGTCCAACCGCCGCTCGTTAAATAGACCGGACCAAAGGGACATTTGCGTCGCACGGTGCATCTGGTATAGCCGGCGACGAGGTTCGATGGTGGTGTGCAAACGGTGGCGGCCAGAACTTCAACACTGACGTGCTCGAAGCCTGAAAACAACGCGGAGGGACCGGAGCCGGAGGCAGATATTTCGTTTTTGGACGGATCACTGCAGCCGTTGCTAAGAAGGCGTCTCCATTTATTACCGGTCCACTCCCTCCGGTGTCTCCGGCCTTACGCTAACGAATGACGACACGCGGATTTCCAAACCGTTTTCCGCCGCTGAGAAGCCTCAATTTCTCCCCAAACTTTTCACACTATCAATTGGGATAGTATTGTTGATGCTACCCTACGCGCCGCCACGGTAGCGTTCTTATCACCGGCTCCCCATTTGCGGCACGAGTGTCAACGTAGAGGACCAGCTGTTTTCCTTCGAAGCGAAACCGCCGTGTCACTTCCCGCCCGACGTCAGCCGGATTTAGTGCAGCGTTGAAATGGTGAGTGACAGTATGAGCTCGGATGTCCACTACATAGGTGCCAAAGTAGGCATCGTAGCCACCAATTGCAGCGCTATTGTTGGATTCGGCAGCGGAAGGCGTTTGTGGCGGCGGAGCGACATTAGCCTGTAGTGAGCGGCCAGACCGACGCATGAGCTGCGCCGAGACATGTCCTGCAGAATCGTAAATCAGTAACGCAATCGGGTCGGAACCAAGGGATGGTTCGAGGAGTGTTCGTCCATCGGCGGTTCGATCAATGCGCGAGACTAGTTCCCAGCTTCCAACGAGTGAGAACCTCGAGCTATTCGCCGCGGGGCCTTGCTCGGTCTGCGGACGTACGAGACAGGAGACCAAGAGGAGCAGAGCGATCGCAACTGCAGAGAGTTTGATGTGCCGCATGCCAATCTCCGATGGACCGATGTGCCTGCGTTGCGGTCATGTATTTAGATCCGTAGGCAGTTTGCAACCATCGTGAACCGGGCGCTAGCCGTTTAGCTGGCTGCTCGCTTCGCCTCCCCGTAGCTTAGACACTTCCTCGCCAGGACAAAGCCATTGGAGCTCCGAGACCAGCTGCAAACGACACTCGGCGCCGCTTACACTCTCGACCGCGAGCTTGGCGGCGGCGGAATGTCGCGCGTATTCGTGGCGCGAGAGACGGCGTTGGGCCGTGAGGTCGTAGTAAAAGTCCTGGCGCCCGAGCTTGCGGTCGATGTCAGCGCCGAGCGATTCGCTCGCGAGATTGCGACGGCCGCACGACTGCAGCAGGCCAACATAGTGCCGGTCCTTGCCGCAGGGTCCTCAGGCGGTATGCCGTATTACACAATGCCGTTTGTGAAGGGTAAGTCGCTCAGGGCGTTGATGTCCGACGGCGCCGCGTTGCAGATGGCGGATCAGATCAACGTGTTGCGCGACGTGGCCCGCGCTCTCGCTTACGCGCATTCGGAAGGCGTAATTCACCGCGATATCAAGCCAGACAATATTCTGCTTTCCGGTGGCACCGCGGTCGTCACCGACTTCGGGATTGCGAAAGCGATAAGTGCCGCACGCACACTGGATGTTCATGCTCCGCGCAGTGACGATAGCACACTGACGCAGGTTGGGAGCAGCATTGGCACTCCGGCCTACATGGCACCAGAACAGGCAGTGGGTGAGACTGTCACCACGCAAGCAGATCTGTACTCGTGGGGCGTAGTGGCATACGAGCTGCTCGCCGGTGCACATCCTTTTGCGGGAAAGACCGGGACATCGCAGCTGATCGCGGCCCATGTCGCGGAACAACCACGTCCCCTTTCCGAGCGCAACACAGAAATTCCTGGCGAGATCGCCGATCTGGTGATGCAAACACTCGCGAAGAATCCGTTAGAGCGGCCGGAAAGCGCAAGCGTCCTGCTGACACGACTCAACAAGGTCGTCACGCCGAGCGCTGACCGAACGGCGCCAAGTTCCGCGCGCGCGCCGAAAGTCAAGGCCGCAGAGTCCACTTGGCGTCGCTTCGCGTTTGCAGGTGTGGCGATCGCGGTTTTCGTCGGAGGGGGGACTTGGTGGCTGCTGCATCGTCCACCCGCGACAGCAGTGCTGACGGCGAGCTCTCAATTGACTCGCCTGGTAGGAATGGAAGAGTCACCGACAATCGCCCCTGACGGTAAATCGGTTGCGTACCTCGCGTTCGGACCTTCGGACAGCTCGGCCCATGTCGAATTTCGGCGAACTGATGGAGGTGACGCAGTTCAAATAGCCGGAGCTTTGAGGCCGACTGCATGGTCGCCAAATGGTGATCGACTACTTGTTTCGGGTCCTCGTGGCCTCGAGATCCGGCCAGCCCTTGGCGGTGAGGGAACTCTCGTTGACGCACGCGCCAACTTCGGATGCTGGTCGCCCGATGGTACACACGTCGCCTACTTCGTCGCTGACTCATTGTTCGTTGCGGGTGTGGATCACGGCACTCCACGATTCGTCACTCGCTCTGAGGATCCCCATTCTCCAGCGTGGTCTCCGGACGGCAAATGGATCGCGTTTGTGTCCGGCAACAGCTTCTATTTCCAGAACTACAACATCGCCTCCAGTAGAATCTGGCTCGTCTCCGCCGCAGGCGGTACTCCGAAAGCTCTCACTTCGTTCGACGGAATCAACACAAGTCCAACCTGGGCATTGGACAGCCGGCGTCTCCTGATGGTCTCATCACTCGGCGGAGTGCGTGATGTCTATCAGATCAACTTGACGCGTGACGGTAAGCCTGACGGCGTGCCAGTAAGGGTGAGCACGGGGCTGAATCCCTCGTTGATTTCCCTCTCTGCCGACGGAAGCCAACTCGCGTATTCGGTCGCGACTTTCCAGACCAACATCTGGAAAGCACGGATTCCGAAAACCGGTTGGACCTCGACACGTGGAGCGCTGGCCGTGGAGAACGAGCGGCAGACAACAGAAGCGGTTGACGTTTCGCGAGATGGCCGATGGCTCGTTTTTGATTCGGACCGGGCTGGCGTCATGCAGATCTTCCGTATGCCCGTAGACGGTGGACCGGTTCAACAGCTTACTCATGGATCGGGTCCCTCGTTCAAGCCAATGTTCTCTCCCGACGGAAGATACATTGTGTATCACACCATCACGAACGGGCTCAGGCGGATCTTCGTCGTTGGGGTCAACGGCCGCTCGCCCATACAGATTTCACCAGGGTTAGCACCGGATGAGCGCAACGGCAGCTGGTCGCCCGACGGGAAGCGCATTGCATGGGTGGTGCAGAAGGCTGTCTCTGCCGTTTCGCGCTGGAGGAATCAGACGATTCAGGTATCCACGCGTGATGCAAAGGGTGGATGGAGTATTCCGTCGAACATCGCTTTCAATGGATTGATTCTCACTACTGCGTGGTCGGACAGTGGGACAGCGCTGATCGGAGTTGACTCGTCACTCAGGTACGTGTCTCAACCTCTTGACGGCGGTTTGCCTCGGCCCGTGAGTGAACGCATCAGGGATGGATGGCTGCCGTCCGGAAATGGATCTGGAGCTGCTTCGAGTGACGGAAAAATGGTCTATTTCCTGAATTATTCCGGAGCTCGCTGGGGCGTGGTCGTTGAGTTACGCCTGGCGGATGGAGCGGTACGTGAGGTACTGCGCTTCGACGAAGCGTCGCGGCCTCATCGCAATGCCTCGATCGGGATCGCAGAGTATGGAGGCTGGCTGTATTTCACTCTCAGTGATCTGCAGAGTGACATCTGGGTCGCGAAGGTGGCGGGACTGAGTAAGTAGCGCGCTCCGAGTAGCGCCCAAATCCTTGCTGAAACTACGCGCCCCACTGAAATGCGATCGCACTTCGGAAAAACTCTTTTCATCCGAAGATCCAAAGAACAGCTGATGGTTAGAGGACGAGCAACTTTGCCTTCGCTTGCGTGCTAGGACGACGGGGGCAAGGTCTTCTGGATATCAATGAAGGCTAAAAACCCCCGTAAAATGGATTCGTCTAACAATTAGTATTTCCTATCATTCGATATGGGGAGAGCACCCAGTGGCCGGAAAGCAGCTGAGAACGGCCTTTACTGCATCCCGTCCGGGGATGGAGCAGACGCATATCGCCGTTGTCTTTAGAACCGCGTTCATAGCCGCTTTGGTGAAACGCATCCAACGAAGCGGGTGAGGAATCTGAATACCCGGCGCGGACTTTTTACACATCGCTTCTAAAGCCTGTGTCTCGCGCGAGGGTCACTACCACAGAAGGGAACTCTTGACCTTACGTGCGATGAAGGCTCGTTTTAACTCGGCCGAGACGAAATGTCCTGAACTGCCTGAGTCGCCAACAAATTTGGGGAGTTTTTCGGGACATTTGCGAGAATAGCCACCAATTATGGCGGCTATTCATTTTCGTATCCCCCTAAATCCCAATCGTTTACGATAATGGCCAGGGGCAGAATCGAACTGCCGACACGCGGATTTTCAGTCCGCTGCTCTACCAACTGAGCTACCTGGCCTGCT
The DNA here is from genome assembly GCA_040002555.1 of Gemmatimonadales bacterium. Classification (GTDB taxonomy): domain Bacteria; phylum Gemmatimonadota; class Gemmatimonadetes; order Gemmatimonadales; family Gemmatimonadaceae; genus UBA4720. Next base: position 4,777 of record JBDUEH010000192.1, read on the forward strand.
GCAATTGCCTACCACGAGCCTTCCGGCTGCGGCTCGCAATGTAATTCTGCCGGTGTAACGCTGAAACCCCTGCCGCCCTCTCACGCCGCTTCGGGAATGACTCCTGCGATAGCACGAGTCGAGATCCTGAGAAATTATCCGCCGGACACGAACCGCCAAGCGCAGAGACCAATTAATGAGCAAGCTTCTTAGAGGCGTAGCCGCAGGTTACGGTGCGCGAAAACTGACAGGCGGATGCGGATGCACCGGCATCATCGTCTTCATCATTCTCTGGTGGGTACTTGGCCACTTCGGAATCTTCCGGTAGAACCAGCCGTTAGTCCTCGGTCCGAGTCCTTGATCAGTCGTCGATCGTCGATGCAGTTAGTCCGGGATAAGCAATTCAGTGCCATGAGGACTATCTCGACCCGTGCGTGACGGTGATGACTGATTTGATCCCGCCACGC
>JBDUEH010000193.1:0-5214 GCA_040002555.1 Gemmatimonadales bacterium
CGGCTCTCGCGCCGGCGCAGTTGCCGGAAGCAGAATCGAAAAAGTGGTTGTCGATGTAAATCCGCCCTTTTATACAGGGCAACGCCATACACAGCTGGACGATCCGTCGTCAGTGACTGCGCTCGTTGGCAGCAACATCGCCGTTCATGGCGATGGGTCGCCGTCCGGCGTGACCGCAACGCTCGGTAACTCTCCGCTCCACGCCCACGGCCGGGGCGATGAGTGGGATGTGTCACTAACGATGCCGGCAAAGCCTGTCGCTCTCACCCTGCACGACAGACAGTTCGAGCGAATCATCGTCCTGGATCCGCACACGGACAATCCGCCGAAGGTCGGTCTCCTGTCACCATCACGCGATACGACAATGCGAGTTGCGAAGCTCGTAATTCATCTCGAGGCTTCGGCTACCGACGACATCGGACTTACGAGTGCGTACTTCGAGTACCTCATCACTACCGGGTCGGGCGAGATTTTCAGCGCTCGAACTCAGACGACGCCCGCAGTTCGATTCAACGGTGCTCGCTCTGGCTCGATATCCGGCACGCTCGAGCTTGGGACGCTGAAACTCAATCAGGGGGATGTCGTTTCGATTCGCGCGATCGTTCAGGACGTCAACACCCTCAGCGGCCCTGGAATCGCCACATCCGACACGCGGACATTCAGAATAGCTCGCGCAGATGAATACGAGTCTGTCGCAGTTGATGCAGCAGCGCCGCCTCCAGTAGACAGCTCAGCGATCAGCCAGCGGATGCTGATCATGATGACCGAGCAGCTCGTGAAGGAGGAGAAGAAGATCAATCGCGCGGATCTGGTGAAGCGGTCAGGCCTCATTGGCGACATGGAAGATCGAGTGAAGAAGCGGGTTCACGAAATCCTTTATGAGCTCGAAGGTCCAGCGGCGGAAGCCGCGCCCGATCCGGCCGCTGGTCTTACAGCAGAGGAGCCGAGCGAAGAAGTCCACGCGATCCAGAATCCCGATCTCTTCCAGGCCTATCAGGCGCTATGGGACGCAGTGCGCTCGCTCCAAATCGCCGAGCCGGCGGTGGCGCTACCGCCAATGAAGGTGGCGCTCAAGGCGCTCGATCGAGCGCGACTAGCCAATCGCCTGTATTTACGGGGTACCCCGCCGAAAGTGATCGTCGATATCGCACGCGTCCGGATGGCTGGGAAAGAAAAGGGAAGCGGAAGCTTTCGCACTCCGCGGACGCCGGCTGACTCTTCACGTGTAGAGCTCGAGCGACGCTTCGGCGCCGCTATCGAGATGCTGCCGCATTCGCCGCCAAATGCGATTCGTGAGCTGACTCTCCTTCGAGTCGAAGCGCTGTCCACGTCTCCTGCGTTTGCCACTGCCCTGAGTGCTGCAGTCGATGCATTTCGCAAAGGGAAGGACGCAACTCTGCCTTTGCTGCGCGCTCGCCGTGCGCTTTCCGGTGATCCGGTTTCCAAGCCAGGTCTCCCATCATGGTCGGGCGGTTGGTGAGCGAGTTCATCTTTTGCACCGGCCGGTATGAGTCGGGCGACTGGGATAGCGCACCAACACTCCCCGCGAATCTCATCGACTCCGTTGCGAGGTACACGGAAATCGCGACAGCACCTGCAGGCGCGATCGTTCCTCTATCATCGGAACGAATTCTGGAATACCCGCTCGTGTACCTCACTGGTCACCTGCCATTTCGCTTTACTGAAACAGAAAGACGAAACGTCCAGAGGCTGGTCGAGCGCGGAGGAATGGTTTTCGTGGACGATCACAACCATGACGTCGATGGAGTGTTCAGCAAAACTGCGCTCGAGGAGATTACTCGCACGTTTGGAAAGCCGGTCGACCTCCCAAACACGGATCCAATTTATTCGTGCTTTTTCAAGTTCGACGATGGTCCGCCGGCGACGAGCCACGAGCTCAACGGCTGGGGTGACAACCTCGTTCACAAGAATCTCAAAGCGGTAATGAAAGGGGATCGGATTCAGGTCCTGTTCAGCAACAAGGATTACAGCTCGGAATGGAATTACCATCCTGACAACAAGCGGTTCTCAGCAGTGGATAACACACGCTTTGGTGTGAACATCGTGGTTTATGCCCTCACGCGCTGAAATGCGCGGCACTTTCGAGGCAGGGCTGCGCGTGATCAGCGTGGGAGTCATCATATGGATGATTTGGTGGTCCGTGGATCGCACAAGAAATGAAACGCTGGTGACAGCCCGAACGAGCTCGTTACCGACTGCGCTCCGTGAATGGACACAACGTGGAATTGCCCCTGACAGAATCGGCGTGAGTTTCGACAGCATTCCGATACCACATGAGCGTGACTGGCTTGCGGCACTTCGCTCTTCAGGAAGCGAGCTCGCGTGGAATGGATCGCTTCCGGGCGTTGGGATCGAGATTCAGCCTGTAGCATCACCCGCGGGCGGGTACAATGTCCTGGTGAGTGCGCCGAATGAGACGCAGGTGGTGATTGGTGATGAAGTGGGGCCCATCGATACTGTCAGTGCGGGAAATGGTGGCGCGCGAGTGACGATTCCAGCAGCATCGGGTGTCGTGACGGCGACATCCGGCGGTACGACTGCAAGAACAACGCTTCCCGATACGCTGCACATCCGGCGGGTTCTCGTGATTGGAGATGCCGACTGGGAATCCAAGTTTGTGATCGCGGCACTCGAAGAGGACGGATGGAAGGTCCATGCTCAAATGCATGTATCACCCGGTGTCAGCGTGACGCAGGGATCGATCGACCCTGTCGACACATCACGGTACGCCGCAGTCATCGCACTTGACGCGTCTGCCGCGGCACACGGCGCGGAGATTGTTCGATATGTTGCAACCGGCGGCGGGGCGATAATTGCCGGGCTGGCTGCAAGTGTCGAAAGCCTGTCACCACTCCGTGCGGGCGCGTTCGGCAAGATCGAGCCGGGGTCCAGCCTCCTAACCGAACCCGGAACTGTCACGCTTCAATCTCTGTCGCTCATGCCATTAGCGGGATTGAAAAACGACGCTGTGGTTCTCGAACGGAGGGGAGGCGCCATTGCCGCCGCAGCGCGCAGGTACGGCGGCGGTCGCGTAGTCCAGGTCGGCTACCTCGACACGTGGCGCTGGCGGATGAGCGGTGCCGACACCTCCGTTGCAGCGCATCGAAAGTGGTGGACCCATGCTGTCGCGGGGGTGGCGTATGCACCTGTCGCTGATTTGACGGTCACGCCGACAACCGACGACGCGCCCGTGGCGAGACTCCTGCAATCCCTTGGCGGTCCGTCGCCCGCCCCTCGAGCCTCGCTGGCTTCGGCGGCAGGGTCGGTATCATTATGGTGGCTGTTCGCGATTCTTTCGATTTCACTGCTGGCAGAGTGGATCTCACGCCGCACGAGGGGTGCGCGGTAGAGGAGGTCCGTAACGGAGCTTCTCGTGGATGCATCCATTGAATCGGGGTATGACTCGATCCGCTCAATCGGCGAGCTGTACGACCTTGCTTCTCCCTATTCGCAGCGAACCGACGTCGCTTTCTACATCGAGGAGGCGGTAAAGTCTGCCGGACGCGTACTCGAGGTTGCCTGCGGAACGGGGCGGGTACTGCTGCCGATGGCGCGGAAGGGAATTTCCATCACCGGTATCGATCAGTCGCCGGGAATGCTCGAGCGCTGCCACCAGATGCTCGACAAGGAAGACGAAAGCGTTCGCGCACTGGTACAGCTCGAGCAGATGGACATGCGCAACTTCAATCTCGACGATCGGTTTGCGCTGGCAACGATTCCGTTTCGCCCCATGCAGCACATGATCACGATGGCCGACCAGCTCAACACGCTGCGCTCGGTAAACCGGCATCTCGCTCCGGGCGGTCATCTCGTGTTCGACGTCTTCAATCCTGATCTAGCGCGTATCGCCGCAGGGCGGACTGAAGAGAAGGAGGATACTCCCGAGCGTACGCTTCCGGATGGACGGAGGGCGCGAAGGACGGGGAGGGTTACCGCCGTTCACAAGCTCGAACAAATAAACGATGTCGAGCTGATCTATTACGTCATCCATCCTGATGGCAGGACTGAAAGACTTGTTCAGTCATTTCCGATGAGATGGTACATGCGCTACGAGGTGGAACACCTGTTGGAGCGCTGTGGCTTCGGCCTGAAGGCACTCTATGGTAACTTCGACAGGTCGGTGCTTACCGACAGTTCTCCAGAGATGATCTTCGTGGCGGAGCGGCGCTGATGGACATTCTGTACAGCTATCTAAGGAAATACTGGCGCCTGGTTGCGCTTGCACTTGTGCTGGCAACGATCAACCAGGTTTTTTCGCTGCTTGACCCCCTGATTTTTCGTCACATCATCGACTCGTATGCGACCCGTTACAAGGATTACACCACCGGTCAGTTCATACGCGGTGTTTCACTGCTGCTCGGCGCCGCGGTGGGTGTTGCGTTCATCTCGCGCGTTGCGAAAAACTTTCAGGATTATTTCGTCAACGTCGTCGTACAGCGGCTCGGGGCTGAGATGTACTCCGACGGCATCAGGCATTCGCTCGAGCTTCCATACTCGGTTTTCGAAGACCAGCGAAGCGGCGAGACGCTCGGCAAGCTTCAAAAAGTGCGCAGTGATGTAGAGAAGTTCATTTCACTGTCGGTGAACATGATGTTCACGACGCTTGTGGGTGTCGTGTTCGTGATGATCTACGCCTTCAGCGTGCACTGGGTGATCGCGCCGGCGTTTCTGATGACGGTTCCGCTGCTCGGCATTTTGAGCTCGGTGCTCAGCAAGCGGATCAAGGTCATTCAGAAGGTAATCGTCGCGGAAACAACCGCCCTTGCGGGGTCGACGACCGAATCCTTGCGTAACATCGAGCTTGTAAAGAGCCTTGGCCTCGCGGAGCAGGAGGTTCAGCGTCTCAACGCGACAACGGAGAAGATTCTCAAGCTCGAGCTGAAGAAGGTCCGGTATCTGCGAAGCCTCAGCTTCATTCAGGGGACATTTGTCAATCTGCTGCGAACGAGCATTCTGTTCCTGATGCTGTATCTGATCTTCACGCAGAAGATCACCGTCGGCCAGTTCTTCTCGCTGCTGATTTATTCGTTCTTCATCTTCGGGCCGCTGCAGGAGCTTGGCAACATCATCAACACGTATCGCGAGACCGAAGTGTCACTTCAGAACTTCAGGGATATTCTCTCGATTCCAAAAGATCCCAAGCCTGACAATCCCGTCCCCGTCGATGATCTGGAGACGCTCGAGTTCAGGGAT
>JBDUEH010000194.1:0-5213 GCA_040002555.1 Gemmatimonadales bacterium
CCGCAAACGAAACGGCCGGCCACTATGAGTGGCCGGCCGTTGCTCATCGATTTCGATTTCAGTGCTGCGTGTCGTGTCCGAACGTTCCAAGATTCTCCTGGCCGCTGACCCCTTCAGGGGTCGGACCGTCAGGCGGGATCCACGGCTCACCCTCTTCAATCGCTCTCCCTACTTCATGAGTGCCGCCATCCGCTTCGAGGGAGTCGTCTTCGACCACATCCGCGAGGTGCTCTGACTCAGCCGTGAAAGGAACCGACTTGTCGGCGATCATCAGTCCCGAATGTTCGTCTTCGTCGACGAGATGCTCGTCGATCGCTTCGGGACTCTCAGCGCGTTCAATCTCTCCGACGACCACGTTGTTCGTGTAATCCACGAGACCAATGGTGTCGCTGAGAACGTGGTCGAGTATTCGCTGTTCCTCCTCCGTCCCGACGGTGCCGGTAACAGTCACCCGGCCTTCGTGCGCTCCCACACCCAGTGAATCGCCGTCCAGCATCGGCTGTTCGCGCAGTTGGTTTCGTACGTACTCACTGAGCTCTTCGTCGGTCAGGTTCTCGATCTCGTCAGTGTTGTCAAAATCGTCGGCCATATTTCGTCCCCGCAGCAATGGCGCGACTAGCGCCGTCAGCGGAAGAGCAGGTACGACACTCCGATCGTGTACGCGCCGTTTCTCTTCCAGAAACTCTTGGACTGCGTTGCTGGAAGCACCGACGTGTTGTCGGTCGCTGACAGGAAGTACTGGGTCGGATACTTGATCTGGTACAGATACGTTCCCGCATCCGCACGAATCTGGAACCTTCCGCCCGGCACCATTCGCAGGCCACCGGCGAATGAAAAGGCAAATGTGGTGCCGAGGTTGAACGGGTCGGCATCGGCTTGCTTGTCGAGGTCGCTGGCCAGGCCAACGCCCGAGTAAAGTACCGGGACGATTCCGTGAAACGTCCGTTGACCGGTAAGGTTCAGGGACAATCCGGCATCGACGATGTACACAGGCCAGCTCTGGCTGCCGAGGTTGCGTGTTGCTGCGGTGGCGGTAGGGTCGATGACGTTGCGCTGACTGTTGATGCGCGCAATCCTGGCAACGATCTGGGCCGGTCCGCCTACGGTGACTTCGTACCGGATCCCTTCCATCGACGCGGCCTTTGGAGCGGCACCAGCTGGATCCTTCGCCGCAGCGAAGTACCCTCCGAAAACGGTCAACTCCTGATGGTACTCGAGATCCTTGAACGGGCTTTTGGGCGGCGAATAGCCCACATCCACGGTCTGAGCCGCGGCCGGAACTGTCACTGCGACAAACGCAAAGGCACACAACAGCTGCTTCATCTTATCTCCACAAGATTTTTTCCAGTCATTTCGGGCGGCGGCTCTAGCCCCAACATTCGTAATATAGTAGGCCCCACATCGCACAAAGCTCCGCCCTTTCTGAGAGCTGAAAGCCCTTCATCACCCACCGCGACAAGCGGCACAGGATTGCTCGTATGCGCCGTGTGCGGTCCTCCGGTTGACGGATCGATCATCATCTCCGCATTGCCGTGATCAGCTGTTATCAGGAGCCGAAACCCAGCCTTTTCTGCCGACTTCATGATGCGCGCCAGGCATTGATCGACGGCCTCGACGGCTTTGATCGTCGCGTCGATCGACCCGCTGTGCCCAACCATGTCTGCATTGGCGTAATTGCACAAAATGAAATCGTGTGACTTCTCCCTGATCGCCTTGCACAGCACATCGGTGATACCCGGTGCGCTCATCTCCGGCATCAGGTCATAAGTCGCGACTTTCTGGCTCGGCACCAGTATCCGGTCCTCTCCAGAAAACGGCGCCTCTTTGCCCCCGTTGAAGAAGTAAGTCACATGCGGGTACTTCTCGGTTTCCGCCGTCTTCAGAATTCTCAGCCCTTCACCCGACAGTACCTCGGCCACGATTCGCTCCATCGATTGGGGCGCAAAGGCTACTGGAACGTCAAACGTTGCGTCGTATGAGGTCAGGGTAACGACGAGCAAATCAGGACGATGAGAAATCTCGAATCCGTCGAACTTCGGGTCGATCAGCGTCTGAACGAACTGACGCATGCGATCGGACCGATAGTTGAAACAGATCACCGCGTCGCCGTCCCGTATAGGCGCGACCGGCCTTCCGTCTTCCTCAATCGTGACCGGCACGATGAATTCGTCGGTCGTTCCCGCGTCGTATGCAGAGCGTATTGCCTCGGTGGGTGCGTTCGCGTGGGGTGCCGTTCCGTCAACTACCGCGCGATAAGCGAGCTCGGACCGCTGCCAACGGCGGTCACGATCCATTGCGTAGTAGCGGCCCGACACGCTTCCTATCACAACCTTCATGTTGGTTCGGCCGTCGCGACCGGTGATGTCTTTCACATGACGCAGCAATTCTTCCATGTGGCGAATGCCGGACGTCGGCATCGTGTCGCGGCCATCCATGAACGCGTGAATCGCGACGCGCGGAACACCCTCACGCGCGGCAAGATCGATGAGCGCGAACAAGTGCTTGTCGATTGCATGCACTCCACCGTCGCCGATGAGACCGATTAGATGGAGGGTTCCATTATTCTTCTTCACCCGCTCGCCGGCCGCGATGAACGCCGGATTCATGAAAAAGGAACCGGCGGTGATGGACGTCGTGATTCGCACGAGGTCCTGCATCACGACTCGGCCGGCGCCGAGGTTCAAGTGGCCCACCTCGCTGTTGCCCATCTGTCCCGCGGGCAGACCCACGCGCGTGCCAGACGCTTCGAGAAGCGTTTTCGCCGGATGCTTCCAGATCGCGTCCCACGTTGGCGTGTCCGCCATCGCGATGGCATTGCCTTCTGTCTGTTCTCGATATCCCCAGCCATCGAGGACGATCAGCGCGACGGGGCGCGCTCTTGTGCCGGCCATGTTTGCCCGCTGTGTGTAAGAGTGTACGTTAGAAACCGGCCAATCCAAATGTACGCCCGCCAAAAAGCCCCATCCAGCAATGCGCATTCTCTTCGTACTTGCAGTTGTTGCAGCGTCACGCGCCGCTTGGGCGCAGGACACAGTTCCCCACACCGCGACCAAGGCAACCATTGTTCGGACCGCGCCAGTCACCGGAACTGAGATTGCTCCGGGAGTAGGCCAGTTAGCAAAAGGCGCGACCGTTGACGTCATCGGCAAGGATCACGAGTGGGTTCGCGTCCGCCTGGAAGGTTGGGTACGCGAGTCGGACCTCGTTATTGCCGACACGACCTTACGAGTATTGAGCGCGGCCGACGTGCGAGCAAATCCGGCAGCCGCGCAGGGGAAGCTTGTTCGGTGGGAAGTCGAAGCAGTCGCGCTTCAGAAAGCCGACGCGTTACGCACCGGACTTCAATCGGGCGAGCGATATCTGCTGGCTCTTGGACCGGGCACCGAGAAAACGTTGGTTTACATTGTTGTACCGGAGTCGCTGCTCCAAACCGCGCAAAATCTGCCTTCAATGGCAGCAATCACGGTCACGGCGCGCATCCGTAACGGCCGCAGTGATCCGGCCGGAGTTCCAGTACTCGACCTTCAAAGTCTCACCCGACGATAATGGCCACTCCCCCGAAAATTCCGCACGACCCCGAGATCGACGGTCCAGGCGACCGCCGCGATGCGACGGGTGAGCGGTCACATGACCGGCGACGCGGAGGCTGGACCGATTTCCGAAGAGCGTATCCGGGATTCGTGTTCACGTTGCTGGTCGCACTTGCGGCAATGCTGGCCGTCGATGGGTACCTGGTGGTAAAGCGACGCGCTTACGAGCAGGAAGTGAGTCGCCTTCGATCCAGTATGAGCGAGACCGAGCGGGCAAGGACCGACGCCATTGTCGAGTCGGAAGAGAGCAAGGCGCGCATCGCCCTCGAGCTCGCGCGACGCCAGGCAAAGATTGAAAAAACCCTTCACCTTTCCGTTTCTGTTGACAGCGGAAAGATCTACCTCGAGCGGGAGGGTGCGACTCTTCGCGAGATGGCTGCCCTCTTCGGCCCCGATGCAAAAGTCAGCAACGGGACCGATTCAATCCCGGTGGTCGTTCCGCGCGGACAGCGCACTGTCGCAAAGATCAGTGACGATGGAATTCGACTCGACGGCGGTACTCTCATCGCGCCTTCAGACGCGAATCCACTCGCCACCGACAAGAACCCGATTCCACCGGGCGGGGTACGAATCAGTCGCACCGATTTGACCGCAATTATGCCGAATCTCAGTCTCGGGATGCGGGTCTACTTTTACTGACGAGCGCTTTTTAGCTCGAGCCGAGGGGAATGGATGGGTATCGCAAACACGTTGACACACGGTAGCAAGTGGGTTTATGGAACGTTGTTGGCATTCGCGCTGTCGGCGGTGGGCAGCGCAGGGTTATTGACGAAGACGGCCAACCTGCGCTACGAGCGCGACGTCAACCGAATGGTCTTTAACGACAACCTGGGCGTCCTCGAAGAGGTGAAGGCGAAGCTCGGTAGCGAGACTGACAGCCTCAGCCGGCTCGTCACCGAGAATCCTATTGTGTCGGCGACTACACCATATATCGTCGTCAGCATCGCGGAGAATCACCTCTGGTACAAGCGTGGCAGCGAGATTCTTTTCGAGGCGCCGGTCGCAACTGGAAGCGGGAAGTCGCTCGTCTCATCCAGCGCCGGCAAGCAGTACAAGTTCGATACACCTCGCGGCCGGCTCACTGTCGAGGCAAAGGACATCAATCCTGATTGGGTTCCGCCCGACTGGCATTTCCAGGAGCAGGCGAACAAGCGCGGGCTTGGCCTGGCCCACATGGAGCGTGGGACCGTCATTCCACAATCTGATGGTTCGGTCGTGAAGGTGAGCGGGTCCGAGATAGTCAGGCAGTACGCCGATGGTCACCAGGTCGCGATGCAGGCCACTGAGGGGCATGAGATCGTCGTGAACGGCAACATCCTCATCCCGCCGTACGGGGTAAACCAGCGCCGGTATGCGGGCGTACTGGGCACCAGGCGCCTGGAGTTGGGCGACGGATACGGGATTCACGGTACCAACGAGCCGGCATCCATCGGCCATGCCGCGAGCCACGGATGCGTCCGCCTGCGGAACGAAGACGTCGAGAAATTGTACGACATGGTTCCGGTGGGAACGCCCGTTTATATCTACTAGGGCGTAAAAGGCTTTCCGACACTAAGTTGTAACTATGGATTCAACACTACCCGGCCGGCGACTGACCTCGCCGGCCGAGTCGTCGTATCGCCA
>JBDUEH010000195.1:0-5211 GCA_040002555.1 Gemmatimonadales bacterium
CCCGGCTCGGAGAACCGGTGGGACATAATCACGGCGAGGAGCTGGTCTCCGGTTTTCAGAGTCTCGATCATGGGGGAAGAAGATAATACCAAACAGCTATCTAACGGCTGACTACCAACGCTAACGGCTGACTAACAACCCTAACGGCTGACCGCCGACGGCTGACTGCCAAGCTTGAAGACGGGTTCCCGACGGGGGAAGAGGCGCTTCAGCTTCAGGAAATGCTTTTCGTAAAGGTGCCAGCTCGCGAAGGCCGCCAGAAATGTCAGCAGCGAACAAATGATCGAATACGCCAGGGCGGCCGCCATTCCCGGCGGCCTGCCACCTGAAAACGTCCTCATGTGCAGCCCAGCAACGTCGAGTGCAATCACCAGTGGAAGGTGGAATACGTACATCGCATAGCTGTACTTGCCGGCGGCCAGCAATGGCTGAAAAGTCAGCGCGTTTCGCAACTTGGCGTTGCCGGGTTCGCTGCCCGTACCCATCGAAATCGCCGAGGCGGCCATCACGGCCAGCAACGGAAATCCGAATGTCTGCATGGCAACGCTGTATCCAGCAAGCCTGACGGAGGGCAGGTTAACGACGATCAGCAGAACCAGCGCGAGGACGAACGCACGCGGCGCAAGTCGCTCGACTGATTGTCGTCGCGCCGGATCACGGTAAATCACGGCAAGCCAGGCTCCGATCGCGAGGGTGTCGATTCGCGCCGGGGTGAGTGCAAAACCGCCGGTGTGATGGAACGGCGTAGTGAACAGGAATAGCCGCACCCCAAGCGCAAAAACAACCAGCCACAGGCAGGTCTTCTCGAGAGATTTCGGGCTCAGCAGAAAAACTACAGCCGGCCAGAACATGTAAAACTGCTCTTCGACGGCGAGCGTCCAGAAGTGGTTGGTCCCGGGCGGGATGGTTACGTCATGGAAAAGCGCGAGAAGATTCGACGTATAAGTCCAGAACCACAGCTTGATGTCCAGAGGAATGCGGTACGGACTGGCTGGATCGAGATGGAGCAGGGTCGGCGCAATCACGAAGTACGCGAACAAAAAACCCCAGTACAGCGGAAAGATTCTCAGGATTCTTCGGGCGTAGAAATTCCGGAAATAGTGAGTCGAGCCCTTTGCATCGAGCAGTATGCCCGTAATCAGAAAACCGGACAGCACGAAGAAAAGGTCGACCCCGATCCAGCCATTCTGGACAAAAGTGTAGACGCCGTTTTGAAGTGCGGAGACCGGCTTCTGCACGAGCCAGAAATGATCGAACAGCACCATCAGCACCGCGAGTCCGCGAAGGCCGTCGAGTGGAGCGATGTGTTTTTCGTTGAGAACGACCTCTTTCGGTGCCGCCGTCAACAGTCGATCGCCGGTGTTGTGTATCTCCCGTTGCCTGTTGGTTCCAGTACGATCACGCGCTTGAATCCCTTTCGCCGAGCCTTGGTACATAGAGCGGCCGGAGTCACGTCTTCGGGTGTTTGCGGTTTCGTGCGGCGCGGGTATGCAGTCAACCCGTACTGATCGGAGCGATTGCACGAAGTGGGCGGCATTCCATCGAGCAGCGCGAGTCCTGACGTCGCGGGCCCAACCATCGGCGCAAAGCTGCATCGTAACGGTTCGCCAAAAATATTCCAGAAGGAGGAGTCGGATTGCGGCACGAACAGCAACGTCTTTCGCTTGAGCTCGCGCGGCTCGGCGTCGAGCGCGCGAAGGGCCGAGATCATCTCGTAGTCCGGAGCCTTTTGAAGGCCCGCTGCAAGAACTTGTGGGTCGTGAACGTGTGCCGCGCCGAACGACTCGACGCCCGCGTAAGAGTAGAACGCTTCGCGAAGCCCAACATTCATTATTTCAGCACCTCGAACCGCTCGGCCAACGTTGAACAGAATCGTTATACCCACCGGAATGGCGATGAGAACTGCCGCGATGGTCGAAAGGCGAATCGATTGGATCCCGCCTTGGTGCCCCGCCCTGCTCCGCTCCCAAGTCCATCGAGCGGCAACTGCCATCACCAGCGGCGCAGCAACCCAGCGTTGGACATCGGAGAAGTAGAAAGCCGAACCGCCGTGGATGTTGATCAATTCGCCCGGGATGAAACCGCACACGGCGACCACAGCGACAATCTCGGCGTCCAGTAGCCGGCCCACTCTCAATGCAGAGAAGAGATCGGACATCGCCGGCAGATTCTCTTCGCGGATTCGTATCGTGACGTATAACAGCGACCAGAAGAGATGCACCAGGAAGAAATACGGCCACCATCGATCATCATTGTAGTAACGCATGTAATTGAACGGGGCGATTCCCTGATTCTGCGCAGCAACCCACACGAGCTTGAACGTGATGGCGGAAACCACGAGCGCGGCGATCGATCCGATGAGAAAAAGTCGAGAACGCAAAAGGCCTGTTCTCAAAACCGTCCACAACAGGGCCACGAGCGCCAAAAGCATCAGCGACACTTTCAGGAAGCCGAGCGAGATCAGAAGGACCGGGACGACAAGCAACATGAACCACGCATCGCCCCTCGCATTTTCTTTCCGTCCCGTCCACCAGACCACGGACATTGCGGCGCCAAGGACGAAGACACACAGTCCCGTCAGATAGGATTCGGATATCAGCAAGTGCCGATTCCACACACCGACTGCGTCAAGCGCGGCGGTCGGGACGAAGCCGATTGTTGCGCCGACGAATGCGAGCCACGCGATCCAGTCTTCCTGAATCGGCTTCGGAATCGAGGCGGGCTCATCGTCCGGACGCTTCTTTCGCCACGCAACTCTCGCCTCACCGGCAAACAACAGAAGTGCAGCGAAGAAAACCGGCGCCACCAAAACAGTCGGCCCAAGGCTGTAGAACGTCAGCACGTCCACGCCCGCGAGATCCACCCACTCCGAATTCAGCCACGCCGACCCATAGTGATACGGCGTGTACGGCACCCCATCCAACCCACTGCTCGGCACACCGTACGCGCGCATCGAGTTCGCCATGCTCGCGTAGTAGAGCGGATCGTGATGGACGTTTCCCCTATCTGAGAGCAGCTCCCAGAAAAGCGGCGTCTTGAACCGCGTTCCCCACGCGACTCCGGCAACCCAGGCAGTGAACATGACAAGCATTACTGCAACAACAAGCAGAGAGATCGCGCGGCTGCGCCGTATCCAGCGGAAGAGCACAACCACAAACGATGCAGCTCCGGCGATCGCGATTGGAACACCGAGGTTGACGTGCGTCGGATACGCGATGGCACCGGCAAGTGCCGACAATGCAATGCACAGGATTCCCAGTAGTGACTGGGAGAGCCACCATTTCTGCCTGTCGTGCCTTCGATTCAGCCAATCCGAGAGCACGCTTGGAACGCAGATGACGAACAGCGCTAACCCAAGCGTCACGACAATCGGTCGCAGTGGATCTGCGAAACCGATTCTGAGCAGGAAGTATATCGCCGCAAGACCGAATGACAGGAGGCTGCCAAACACGGCCGCGGTCAGGCGATCAATTTCCTCCGCGCGATTGGTCAGCGCACCGCTCACGTCGAGCCCAACCTGCAATTGATATCGCGTCTGACGACCGAATCCCCGGGAAACCTCATGGAGATGACTGTCGTCGCTCCGATTGTCTTCGCGCGTGCGCAGAGGGCAGAATCAGAGGTTTCTTCTGCCTGCTCCATCGCCGTTCGAGGCGCGAACGACCCAACACCATAGTATTTGCTCAGCTTGCAACCGACGGCCGGCATTCCATCGACCATCGCAATTCCCGCCAGCGCCGGACCGACGAACGACTGGAACGAACACTCTACTGGACGGGCAAGGCTCGTCCAGTAGTGATTGTCCGACTGAGGGATGAAGAGCGCTTCTTGTCGTCGGATTGATGCCGGCGTCGACTGCAATTGCGCGAGCGCCGTCGCCATCGAATAGTTGGGAGAGTTGCGTAGTCCGACGGCGAGAATTGCGGGATCGCGCAGGTTGACGAAATTTCGAATTCTTCCGGTCGTGACCGGATGATCGGCTATCTCGTACAGCTGCTCCCTGATCGCAACGTTCTGGCGGAGCATGATCAGCGGCCAGTGTAGTGCATTCAAGACGATCGAGCAGGCCGCCGCGACGAAAAGGAGCGCTATCAACAAGCGTCGCGTCGGCCAGCCGCCAATCCCTGGACGCGCGTCAGGGCTCCGAGTCGGCCACAACCGCGTCCCTGCAAACGCGATCCATGAAAGAAGCATCGCGCCGGCGAGCCACCGCTGCACGTCGGAGAAATAGAAAGCGGAGCCGCCGTCGATATGGATGATGAGCCCAGGCACCACTCCGACCAGGGCAAGCGCAACTATCAGCTCGACGTCGACGATCCGCCGTTCCTTGAGCGCAGTGCCAAGCTCGCCGAGGTCGTGAATATTCTCCCTGCGTAATCGATAGACCGCGTAGGTCCACGTCCACGCGAGGTGCACGAAGAGGAAAAAAGGCCACCACGGTAGCGGAACGAAATTGGATAGATAGTCGAGCGGTACAAACCCTTCATGATGCGCCGGAAGGGACACCCGCTTGTAGGTCAGGTAGAACACCACCGCAGTGATCAGCATTGCCGCAAGAAACTGAATGCGCCGATAAAGCTTGAGACGCCAGCCGAGATACACTACGGCTGCGAATGCAAGAGCCATCAGCGAGATCTTGAGATAGCCGAGTAGGACGATGCCCCCCGGAATCACCACCAGGAGGAAGAGCAGGTCGATGACACCGAGCTTCGATTCCGCGAGCGACGTTGCGTTGGGATTGAGCCCATCGGCCCAGCTCATCACCACCGCTGCGAACAGCAACGCTGCCGGCACCGCGATCGTGTACGACTCGGAGATCATGACGTTCGATGTCCACACACCCATCGCGTCGAGGCCAACGATTGGTGCGATGCCGACTGCGATTGCGATGAACACGCCCCAGAACGAGCCGCTCAATCTTGTCGGCTGAGAACCCTCATCACGACGCCGATTGCGCAGGAAAATCGCGAGCGCAACGACGCCTCCGAAGAAAAAAGGAATCACGATGACTGGAAACGAGAGCTGGTAAAATTTCAGCACGTCGATTCCAATCAGGTTTGCCCACTGCGCGAAAAGCCACGCGCTTCCCCAGTGATAGGGGACGTAATTCAGCCCGTCGATACCAGTTGAGGCAACGTGGTACGTGCGCAACATGTTGCCCGTTGCCGCGAGATTCAGCGTGTCGTGATGGACTTTGCCGGTGGCAATGAA
>JBDUEH010000196.1:0-5205 GCA_040002555.1 Gemmatimonadales bacterium
GCTCGAATAATTCCGATGGGCTCGAGCCGCTGTCGGCGGACGACAACTGCTCGTCATAGTCGGTGCCGTCAGCCAATGCCTTCTCGAAGATCGTGGGGTTCGACGTCATCCCCGTCAGCCAATCTTCGGCGATCCGTCGTTCGAGATCTCCGTTGTGGAGCATCTTCCTGTCAATGTTGTCGAGCCAGATAGACTGGCCTTCATCGTGAAGCTTTTCGAGCCTTTTCATCGCGTAATCCTCCGTTCTTCAATGTTAACGCGAGTGCGGCTCATCTGCTCAAATCGACATCATTTTACCGCCTGAAAGACGGTCTTCCTCAGCGAATACGTGTTGTGATCAGGATTGCGCCCGCGGAATGATCCAATCCAAAGCGGGTGGTTGCATCGCCGGCCGACATGTAGTGGATCTGTGCGATGCTTTCGGCAGACATGGATCGCATCGTCTCCAGCGATCCAAACTTGACATTGTCCACGTAAACAATGGCTGTCGGCGGCGTCAGGTCATGGAGCGAGTTTACGCCGCGAGATCTGAGATATTCCGGCCGGAGGTGCGCAACCAGGTCATAGGCAGTCATCCCGGGGGCGCTGCTGCTGATTATCTCGGCCTCGAACAACGTGTCACGATGTCCGGGGGCGGCCACAACGACTGGCATTGGTGCCGATCCGCATCCGAACATGAGGAGAACGGAGACCACGCCAAACAGCCTATTCATGCGTCAGACTCCCTTTTCTAGAACTCCCGCTTCTTCATCTCGGCGAAAAAGCGCTCGTTTTCCTGGAGCTTCTTGATCGTCGCCTCGTCCGTAGGGTCGTCGGCAAGGTTCGAATCGTATTTCTTGCCGAAGCCTTTTGGAATCTTGGAAAGGCTGCCCGAGCGTGCTGCATTCTTCTTCGCAAGTGCCGCGAGCTTTCGTTTGTCCATTTTGGGTGTTGAAGGTGATGAATAACTGACTCACTTTTCCCACGATTTCGCAAGACTGAGATCGCTTCAAACCTTTTGCCCCTGGCGCCAATCGAATCCGTGTAGACTTTATCCGAACACGGCCCTCAGCTACCGACATGAATATCCAGCAGATCTCTCGTTCATTCATCCACCTCCCTATCGCTGCTGCCGCGATGGCGGTTGCGGCAATCGCAGTAATTCCGCAACGGAGCGTTGCCCAGCGCGAGGGATCAGGCGCCTGGAGAATTCAGTGGATCGACGACGGCGACAAGATCCAGCTCTCGTTCGAGGACTACGACAGGGACGGCGGCCGTTCATCGACGGGGTATACCGTCGCGCTTTCGTCGCTTCAGGGGCTGAGCCCGTCGCAGCTCAGGGGCAGTTCCAGCCATGCACACTTCCAACTCAAGCGTGATGCAGGAACCTTCAACTTTGACGGACGCGTCGGCAACAACCGCGGCGCGGGGCAGTTCGGATTTACGGCCGACCCGCGTTTCGGCGCACAGCTTGCTTCGCGCGGCTATTCGAGACCGGACGCTCACGAGCAGTTCCAGATGGCCATGCACGACGTCGGATTCGCCCTGATTGACGAACTAAAATCGCAGGGGTATGGACGCACGTCGATCGACGATCTGATCACCATGGGCGAGCATGGCGTTCACTATGACTACGTCCACGCGCTTGGGCAGCTCGGATATCGCCTGCACGACACAGCGGCGTTGGTAGACCTCCGCGACCATGGTGTCACACCTGCGTTCATCACCGGACTCTCCAAGCTCGGCTACAACAAATTGGGCGCCGACCAGCTGCTGGAGCTGAGAGATCACGGCGTAACACCATCATATGTGACCGCAATGCATGACGCCGGTTATAAGAATCTCAAAGCAGACGATCTCCTCGAGCTGCGCGATCACGGTGTGAGCAAGGACTACGTGTCTTCACTCATGGCACTCGGCTACACGAACCTTACGACCGACGATCTGCTGACCGCGCGCGATCATGGGGTAACATCAAGTTTCGCGGAGGGGTTCAAAAAGCTCGGATATACGTCGGTGAGCCTCAATCAGCTCGTCAAGCTGCGCGATCACGGCGTAACTCCGGATTTTGCTTCACGCGTCCGCGCCCGCGAAGGTTCGGGGGTTTCCATCCAGGAGTTAATAAACCGCCGAGACTCGGGCGACAGGTACTAGAAGGGCATTCGACTGGTCAAACGTGGCACGGCACCTGCCACAGACTTCATGGGTTTATCACTCTCAAGAGAAAACACCATGAAAAAGACATATGTCTTGATCGTTGCCGCAGCGCTTGCTGCGCTTGCATGCACGAAGTCGGACACACTTCCGGCAGATTCGCTGGCGTTGAGCCCTTCGCAGGCCACGCTTGATTCGGTCACGGCCGCCGAGCGAGCTGCGCAGACCACTCCGGTGGGTACCACAACCACGACCACCACAACTACGACGAGACGGTCGTCGAACTCGGCTGGTTCGGGCCGGGCGCCGACCAACTCCGGTACGACGACGTCCGGAACTTCGAACGGCAGTTCAGGGTCGACGGCTTCGACTGGAACTCGCACAATCAAGAACACCGGGCGTGACGCTGCAATCGGCGGCGTCGCCGGCGCGGTTATCGGTGCGACGACGAGTCACGACAAGGTAAAGGGCGCAGTCGTCGGCGGTACGGTTGGCGCTGTCCTCGGCGGCGTCATCGGCAACAACGTCGATGTGAAGAAAAAGAAGAAGTGATAGCGCGAAGGTTTTTTGTGGGAGAAAAAAACCCGGCGGAAAAATCCGCCGGGCTTTTTTTGGCACGTCGCAACCTCGCTTCTTACTGGCGAGCTACCGCGGCCAGCTCCGAGCGCAATACATCCGGCGAAGACGCTACTTCCCTGACGACGCAAACGCTTTCTGCGTGAACGCCCAATTCTCAGGCGTGATCTCGAAACGTTCTTTCTGTGCGGAAGGCTCACGGGAAATTTTGTCAGTATCTGATCAAAGCCTCATATCGTAATTCCATCGCCTGATTTTGCGAGCAGTGATAACCGCGATGTCACGGTGCCGCGGATTGATGAGCATGTTCGTCTCTTCGGGAACGACTACCGAAGGAACTTCGGCGATCAGCGTTTCGCCACCCGCCGCCCATGCCTTCCCCCAATCAAGCGAGGCACTGCCCGCTGGTAGCGCGTCCCATCCAACGTAGTCGTCCGATTTGAAGACGCGTCGGCGTTTCCACGACGATTCGGGTACCGTTATCTCGACCAGATACCGATTGAGAGGGAGTGCGTCTGCTCCCGCGAGATGGACGATCGTCTCGAGACACGCGAGGGCACGAGAGATCGAAGTGTAAATGAGCGGAGTACCAGCTCGGTTCCATCGTCCGCCCGTCATTCGCGCCCCTTCCCCGCTGAGATCGTCGGCGAGATAGAGCGGGGTGTCGGCGGCGATGCGCCAGCACCGCACACCATGTGTCACGCGTTAGTCAGGCGTAAGCTCCGGACTGCATTTGTGCGAGAAGACTGGACACCAGGTCGCGTCCTTCGAACGTATCCATGAGTATCGACGGACATCTCCCTCCAATCGCCGCGTTTGGCCGGTCGAGCCAGCGGGCAATCCATTTTCCTGCGTCGAAATTGGCAAACTCCCCAGAATCGGACACAATCTTTTCCGCCTGCCCAATGAGCAATGCAATGCCTAGCATGCGTTCGGTCTCATCCTGATTGAGGCGAAGGCCCGCATGGATTTTTCTATCCAACGTTGCGCGCGCGACGCCCGCCATTCGATAAAGACGATCCTTTGAGATCGCCATACCATCGGCGAGGAATGGAACGAGTGCAGCCGGAGCGCCTTCCCTTACCATCGCGATTCGCTTCAGCGGTTCAAAGGTGTAGAGCCGCGCGAATGATCCTTTCGGGCCCATGAGCGCGTCCCACTCACGCGGTAGGGGTTGCGGAGGTGTGTTTCGCGGTCGGGGTATCGATGCCATATAGTACTCCTATGCCAGTATGAGTAATCTACTTTACCCATTCGAGTAGCACAATCGGACGCGTGGTTTGTCCCTACCAACGCCGTGCCCCGAAGCTCGGTTAGCTGCCAGGCCCGAGGTATTCCCGGCGAAATCCGTCGTGTCGCCAGGCAGAAACGGTGTTGCCTAACTCGTATGTTGTTCCGCTGGTGACCCAGACAACTGAATCGAGAAAGGGCCTGAGAGCATTCACTTCGTGCCCCGTCACAACCACCGCCGTTCCGTTAGATGCAAGGTGTCGATACCCGTTTCCCAACAGCTCGCACATCAGGGGGTCAACACTTTTGAAAGGCTCGTCTGCCAAGAGGCACGACGGGCGCCTGAGAAGTGCCAGCGCCATTTCGGCACGCCTCGTCTCTCCTCCAGACAGGGTGTCCGCGCGTGCGCTCAGAAAATCCTCGAGTCTCATCATGCTCGCGGCGAGATCTCGATCACCGGAGCCAAATCGTTTTTCGATCAGATCGAAATGCTGAGATATGGTGAGCGCGCTAACAAGGTTGTCCGACTCAGCGAGGTAGAACAATCCGCGAGCTGCCAGGGTGCTCAAGCGTGGACGATCGTATTGTCGTCTGTCGAACTCAACCCAACCGCTATCCGAGTCCATAACGCCCGCGCAGATCTTCATCAGGGTCGACTTGCCCTGACCCATGCGGCCGAGAAGACCGATGACTTCGCCACGCGAAACAGATAGTCGTGCAGAGCTAAGCACTCGGCGTCCATCGAAACTCCGGCTGATCGAATCTGCGCGAAGTATCAGCGTGACTCTCCGATGAGATAGACGGATACACGAAGGCAAGTCTCGAGGACGACCATGGTTCCAGCCCAAATGCCGGACGGAGTCCCCTTCGGGATGCCAAGATTGCCGAGCATGCCATATTCGCGTCGGCGCCGCGTGTCCGCTTTGCCGACGGCTGCTCCGACGATCGCAAGGACGATTGTGGCTGGCGTCCCGAACGCGACTATCTCACCTCCCGAAACTGCTGCGATGAAAGCGTGCAACGCGAGCCACAGCATCAAGGCTCGCGGAGGATACACTCGAAGCAAATGATTGCCGGAAAGGGAAGCCCGCGAGCGAACGCTCATCTTACCACCCGGAGAGGTGCGTGTCACCGAGCTCCATGACATCTGTCAAACGGCACTTCCCCCCGACGTCTGACGGTCACAAAATGAAAAGCCCGCCGCAGTAGCGGCGGGCTCCTCACCTCAGGCGCAAGCGTTAGTCAGCCGCACTCTGAGAAACCACA
>JBDUEH010000197.1:0-5202 GCA_040002555.1 Gemmatimonadales bacterium
GTCGCCGTCAGAAGAGTATGCGACTGCCCGAGGAGGCTTCGCAACCCCGCCGAGGCTCGCACTTGTCGCGCGGAACCCTGTTGGACAGGGATTCCTGCGGTCGCCATTCAGACTTTTCCGCATGCCATTCCGCTCCGATCCGCAATAGTTTCGATGCCTGATAACACCGCATCAAATTGACCGGGAGCTTCGCCCTGGTTCTACAAGGAAGGTGTTTCATAGCTGTGCGAGATTCGTGATGTCGTGCCGGCCGGAACAAACTTGCTTCGTCTGCTCCGAGCTACGAATCAGCTAGCTGGCTCCGCAATCGGCGCTTCCGTCGCAACTGCACCGCCGGCAACCGGCGCCGCAGCAGCACCGTCAGCCGGACGAGCCGGCTTTTGCCACGTTCTCTGATACGCAGGACGCACTGGGCGCGCGGCGATCGCCAGCAACTCGGCATAATACGCAATAACGCGCTTCTGAACCGATTGCTTGGTGTCCTTGGGCGATGCCTCGAACGGCGCATGGCGCGTGCTCTTCTCGGCACTCTCAACACGGAACCACCACCACGGGGCCATGCCGGCATGACGAGGAGCTTCGACGGTGCAGTGGAAAGTCTGACCACCGTCTTCAAACTGGAAATCCTGGGGGACGTTGCTCTTTGATGGCATACCCTCAATCTAACGGTTTGCACACGCTCGAACCGGATTTCGCTGTTTTTCCCTGCAACAAGGCGTTATTAATACGCGTGGAGCCCGGAACGGACCCAGGCAATTTTCGTCGGGTAAGGGGATGTTTAGCGCCCTTTTTTGACCTTGTTACCTTCTGCGAACCCTAAACGTCATTCAGTAGACCTCTACCCTGTACCCAATGCGATCCTATTTCGTCCTCGCCCTCGCGATTGCTGCATCGGCGTGCAAGATCGAATCGACAACCACGGCAGAGCCGCCGGTAACATTTCACGTCACAGCGACAATCAGCGGCAACAACACATGCGCCGTGAACGCGCTCGACAAGAACCTTTCGTCAATTGGACAGATAAAAGGAGACACGCCCTCGAAGTTCATCGGGACGTTGGACAAGAACTACCACGGGATTAGCTGCTGGGTTTCGGCCGACGGCGGTGTCACCACCGCGAGTGGCGATGCCTTTTTCAACGTCATCTTCTCTGGGAACAATCTTGATAAGCCACTCGCCGTTGGAAGGTACGGCCTGCGTTTCGAGATTCTCGACAGCACTCCTAAGCTGATGGCGACCGTCCGGTTTGGCTCGTCGAGCATTGGCGGCGACGAACTCCGTCCCCTCGACGATGCGCAGGGTTCGGTCACCGTCGACAGCACTGCAAACGGTACGCGAACCATTCACGTCGATTTGCAGGCGATTCGCTACCACCGCGGCTTCTAGCCAGTAACAGCAGTCCTGGCGCCGGCGAGAAACTCGTCGGCGTCGCGCAGGTCCTTCGTCGTTGTGCCTTCAGTGAACTGAGAGCGAATATCCTGAAGCATTGCACGGCCTTCATCGCCGGCTCCCCGTGTCTCCATCTCGCCGGCGAGTGCTATCGCAGCCCGGAGCTCGAATGACTTTGCGCCTTGCTTGCGCGCCAAATCGACTGCCGCGCGGAAACACGCCTCGGGTGAAACGGTCGAGCCTGATCGAGTTGCCCATTCAGTGTGATCAATGTCCGCCTGTCTCGCTAACTCACGGACGCTTTCGCCCATGATGCGGTAGAGCTCGACTTTCGACGCGACTTCACCGTGGCGCTCGGAAATCTGGAGACCTTCGCGTGCGGCCTCGCGTCCCTGCTCATACGACCCGCGCTTGTTCAGCGCCTCTGCAAGTTGCCGCAGCGCGAAGGTGAGATTCAGCTCGGCGTGACGGCTCCGCTGAATCGCGATGCTCGTCTCGAGTTCCTTGATGCCTTCATCGGGATGCCCCGTGAACGCTAGCGCCCAGCCATGAATCGCTAGCGCCCACACACGTTCCTGCGCGATGCCGTGCTCGTCGCAGATTTCAATGCAGCGCGTCGTATACTCAAGAGTTTTTTCGGGGTCGCGCAGAAGCTGATGGAGTACTCCGCCAAACAGATTGGCGAATGCGAGACTTCGAGGGTCGGGACTTTCGGCGCCAAGCTTTAGTGCACTCTCGATCGCGCCAATAGCCTCGTCAGGATTCCCCAGAAGCCAAAGGGAGCGTGCTCGCTCACTTTCGAAGAAAACACCCGGATCCATCCTGTACATCGCATGGTAAGCCGGGCGATTCCCGCGGTCGTAAAATTTCGCGGCAGCTTCACAGTGCTCGCGCGACGCAGGAATGTTGCCGACGTAGAGCTGTGAAATTCCCTGGGCGCAGTGCGCCCCAACCAGAATGAGCGGGTCGTTGATCGCCTCTGCCCATCGGAGATACTGATCGGCGATCGATCTCGCTTCCGGTATGTCCCCGGACACCAGGTAGTACGCGAACAAACCCCAGATCACGGGGGCGAGTTGAGGTTGCTGTCCCAGCTCTTCCGCGAGAACTCTCGCTCGCGCCATCGCAACGAGAACTTCGGGTGCGGCGTAACCCTGACTAGCCGCCAGACTCGTTCCGAGCACGCTCTGAAGCGAAAGCTCTCGGCTCATTCGCTCGGGGCTCTCGTCCACCTTGGCGAGCATCGCGAGTCCGCGTCGCGCGAGAACTGCTGCCTCCTGAACTGCGAAAACTTTTGCCGCATTTCTCGCAGCCGTGGCGAAGTATTCGCTGGCTCTGTCTGCTTCGCGCGCCGACTCGAACAGAAATCCCAGTTCTGCCGCTACCGGTGATGCATTTCCCCGATGCGCCTTCAGCAGCGCTTCACCAACGGCTTTGCTGAGCTGAACTTTTCGCGACACAGACAGCGATGCGTACAGCGCGTTCTGGTAGAGCACGTGAACAAAACGGTAGCGTGTAGTGAGCGTGCCATCGGGATACTCGTGTTCGTCGCGGCGAAGCACGAACGTGTACACGCGCTCGAGTTGGTCGAGAGAATCTTCGACGTCAGCGGGGGCACGCTCCAAAGCAGCCGAGATCACTGAAGAATCGAAACTGTGTCCCTGCACGGATGCTGCGACGAGAAGCTGACTGTCGGCTTCGCTGAGCTGTCCGATTTTGCGCTGCACCATGCTCCGCATGGATTCGGGAAGCTCTCGTTCCAGGTCGGGCAGCGATCCTGAGACCACCCATATGCCGCCCGTTTCACGGATTACGTCCTTTGCTTTCAAATACTGCGCGACGTCGGCGACGAACAGCGGACTGCCTTCAGTGCGCGAGTGGATCATTCGCGATAGCTCAGGCGGGAATGCACTTCCGGGAAATTTTAGCGCGAGCAGCGCGCGGACCTCATTCTCAGTGAGGAACGCAAGGGGAAGCTCGCGCGCGATGCCGCGTGTCTGGAGGTCGAGCTTCAATGCCAGGAACGGATGCTGGGCAAGCTGAAGTTCCGACGGCCTGAACGTCACGATCATGAACAACCGCTCGTTACTCAGGCGCGTAAGTATGTAAGCGAGCAGGTCAACTGTCGAAGTGTCGGCCCAATGAATGTCTTCAATGAACAGAACAAGCGGCTGCATCTCGCAGATCGCGCCGAGGAACGCGGCGAGCTCGCGCTTCAGTCGTTCCTGCGAGGCGGGAGGCGCTGCTGGGCCCGGACCGGTATAGAACGGCGCGACCTGTTTCGTCCACGAGGGGGCGTGAGTGTTGAACGCGCCTCTCATCGTGCCCTTCTCGTCTTCGCCGAGGAGGTCTTCGATTGCGTCGAGAATCGGGAGATAGGCTTCGGCGCCGGCAAGACGCTCCGAGCAACGTCCGCGAGCCACCAGATGCTGCGAGTTCCGCATCATCTCCGATAGAAAGTCTTCGACGAGAGTCGTCTTCCCAATCCCAGGCTCGCCGGAGACGCAAACCATTGCCGCTGTGCCCGACGACGCGGCGATGAATTCTTCGCGAAGAGCTGCCTTTTCTATTTGGCGGCCAACGACATCGCTTCTTAATTGCGATGCGTCAGGTCCCGTCGTTTGAGTCGGCTCGGCGATTCCCGCGAGGAGAGTTGCAACTTCGATTGCAGTCGGACGCGCAGCAGGATTCTTCGCGAGCATGCGTTCGATGATAAAGTCGAACTCTCGCGGAATGCGCGCGTTGAGACGCGACGGCGCTGGTGCTTCCCGCAGAATGATCGAGCTCAACACTGCCATGTCCGAGCTTGCCTCGAACGGATGGCGCCCCACGGCCAGCTCGTAGAGCACGATGCCAAGGGAGAACATATCGCTGGCCGGCGTTATCGTGTCGGCGGTCGCCTGTTCGGGCGACATGTAGCGCATTGTCCCGACGACCATCCCGGGCCGTGTGAGACGTGAGTCGTCCGAGCTTTCGGTGCCGTCGCGCCTCGACAACTGCGCGATACCGAAGTCCAGAACTTTCACGTATCCGTCATCGCGTAGCATGATATTCTCGGGCTTGATGTCCCGATGAACGATTCCGGCTTCGTGCGCCACCGCGAGTGCCCGAGCCGCCTGCGATCCAACCTCTGCAATCAGTTTCACAGGGGCGCCGTCCCGTCCGAGCTGTCGAAGCGTGCGGCCCTTGACGAGCTCCATCGCAATGAAGTGGCAGCCGTCTGCTTCACCGATCGCGTATATGGTGACGATGTTTGGATGATTGAGCGCGGACGCTGCACGTGCTTCGCGAATAAACCGCTCGAGAGGGTCTGCCTGAACCTGAGTTCGTTGCGGGAGCACCTTGAGAACGAGCTCACGCTCGAGAAGCGGATCGCGCGCCAGGTAGACCTCGCCCATGCCGCCGGCGCTGAGGAGCGAGATGACTTCGTACCGATCGATTGAGCTTCCCGCTGCTATTGCTTCACGTTCCGCCATGGCAAGGCAAAGTTATATCGATGTCACCAACCGAGCACCAGCGCGAACATAAGAGGGGCAACGATACTCGCATCACTCTCGACGATGAACTTCGGAGTGTCGATCGCGAGTTTTCCCCAGGTGATCTTTTCGTTCGGGACTGCGCCGGAATACGAGCCATAGCTAGTGGTCGAATCGGAGATCTGACAGAAGTATCCCCACACCGGAATGTTGTCGCGCTGAAGGTCCTGGTGTAGCATCGGTACGACGCAGATAGGGAAATCTCCGGCAATGCCACCACCGATCTGGAAAAACCCGATCGTGCTGTCGTCGGTTGCGTTGTTCGTGTACCAGTCGG
>JBDUEH010000198.1:0-5177 GCA_040002555.1 Gemmatimonadales bacterium
CGACATCGACCTGGCGTTCTACCGGCTTGTTGGGTGTGTAGTCGAGATCGCACTCAGGGTCTGGAGTGCTGTAGTTGATAGTCGGCGGGACGATTCCACTGTTGATGGCAAGCGTCCCGATGACGGCTTCGACAGCGCCAGCAGCGCCGAGCATGTGTCCGGTTGCGGACTTGGTGGAGCTGACGCTCACCTTCGATGCGTGCTCTCCGAAGACAGCCTTGATTGCGGCCGTTTCGTTGAGATCGTTTGCGGGCGTGGAAGTACCGTGGGCATTGATGTACTGAACGTCAGCGGGTGAAAGACCGGCATCGTTCAGGGCACGCTTCATCGCCCTCTGAGCACCTTCGCCGTTGGGAGCAGGCGCGGTGAGGTGATAGGCATCGCCCGTTGCGCCATAGCCGACAAGCTCCGAGTAAATCCGGGCTCCCCTCTTTCGCGCGTGCTCGAGCTCCTCGAGAATTAGAATTGCGGCCCCTTCGCCCATGACGAAACCGTCGCGGGTCAAGTCGAACGGTCGTGACGCCGTCTCGGGACTGTCGTTCCGCTCCGAAAGCGCTTTCATATTGGCGAAGCCACCCATTGCCATCGGGGTCACCGTCGCCTCCGCGCCACCGGTAATCATCACGTCGGCGTCGCCGTACTGAATGGTGCGGTATGCATCACCGATCGCATGAGCGCTGGTGGCGCAAGCTGATACAGTGGCGTAGTTAGGCCCCTTTGCCTGGAATTGCATCGAGACAATTCCAGCTGCGATGTCGGATATGAACATCGGGATGAAGAAGGGGCTAATCTTGCTCGGACCGCGCTGACGATAGACGTCGTGCTGCTCTTCGAAGATCTTCAACCCGCCAATTCCGCTGCCGATTATGACACCAGTGTTAAACGGGTCGTAACCAGTACAAGCGCCGAAACCCGCATCGATCATAGCCTGCTTCGCTGCGGCGACGGCGTATTGGGTGAACTGGTCAGCCCGTTTGGCTTCCTTGCGATCCATGAAATTCAATGGATCGAAGTTCTTCACCTCGCACGCGAAGTGTACTTCGAACGAGCTCGCGTCAAAATGCGTGATTGGCGCGGCTCCCGATTTGCCGGTAAGCAGCGATTGCCACATCGTCGCCACGTCGTTTCCGACGGGCGTAACCGCACCCATCCCGGTGACGACGACCCTTCTCTTCATTTACGCGGGGATCTTGCTGTTCAGGTAGCCGAGAGCATCACCAACGGTGCGGAGCTTTTCGGCGTCTTCGTCAGGAATATCGATGTTGAATTCCTTCTCGAATTCCATGACCAGCTCGACGATATCAAGGCTGTCGGCGCCGAGGTCTTCGATGAAGCTCGCTTCGTTGGTGAGCTTTTCTCTTTCGACTCCGAGCTCCTTCTCGATGATGTCCTTAACCTTCTCCGAATTATCGGCCATGATACAGCTCCGTGGTATATGTGGTGAAGCGGTGAAATATAGTTAACTGGTGTGGTGCCAGAAAGTTACGTACAGCGTAGTGAGGCGGCCTTTACATCACCATTCCCCCGTCCACCACGAGAACCTGGCCAGTTATGTACGATGCATAGTCTGACGCAAGGAAAACCACCGCAGCGGCGATATCGTCCGGCTTTCCAAGCCGCTCGAGTGGAATGAGGCCTGTGAGGCCTGCACGAGCTTCAGGCGTCATTGCGTCCGTCATTTCTGTCTCGATGAAGCCCGGTGCGATTGCGTTGACGAGGATGTTTCGCGAGCCAAGCTCCTTTGCCACTGATTTGGTCAGCGCGATGAGACCGGCTTTACTCGCGGCGTAATTTGCCTGTCCCTTGTTGCCGATGATGCCGACGACGCTGGCCATGTTGATGATCCGGCCTGCCCTCTTCTTCATCATGCCCCGTGACGCTGCACGAATTGCGGCGAACGCGCCCCGAAGATTTGCGTTCATCACTTCGTCCCAATCTTTGTCCTTGAGCCTCATGACGAGGTTGTCGCTCGTGACGCCTGCGTTGTTGACGAGGATGTCGATGCCGCCAAACGCCTTTTCGACGTCGCCGATAAGCGTTGTCACGGCAGCAGTGTCCGAGACATCGCACGCGAAGCCCATGGCCTCGTGACCAATCGCCGCAGCCACTTCCTGCGCCTTAGCCAGATCACGTCCAACCACGGCCACACGCGCGCCGCTCTCGGCAAGCGCAATCGCCACCTGACGGCCGATGCCGCGAGTACTGCCGGTTACGAGAGCCGTCTTGCCGCGCAAGTTGATGTTCATGACGCGATGCGAGTTAAGAGTTTTTCGATCTCCGAGGGAGTTCCACACGCCATTCCTGTCGCTGACGGAACGATGCGCGTTAGAAGCCCGGTCAACACGCTGCCGGGACCCATCTCGACGAATAACGCGTCGGGATATTTGGCAGCCAACGCGGTAATCTCACCAGCCCAGCGCACCGGCGATGTGAGTTGTTTAACCAGTAGCTCGCGAGCGTCAGCGGCTGACGCAGATGGAGCCTCGGTAACGTTCGAGTAAACCGGAAATGCGGGTTCACTGAATTCGGTCGCTTCGACAGCGTCGCGAAATCCCGGTTCTGCGGGCTCCATCAGCGGCGAATGAAACGCCCCGCTGACCGGCAGACGCACCGCGCGCTTGGCGCCGTTGAGCTTGGCGAGCTCCATGACTTTCTCCACGCCTGATACTTCGCCTGAAACGACGATCTGTTCAGTCGTGTTGTAGTTTGCCGGAACGACTTGTCCGGCGCTACGCGTTGCAAGCTCGCAAAGCGACTCGATGGAATCGTCGAGCTTCCCCAGTATTGCGGCCATCGCACCCGGTCTCGTGATGCCTGTCTCATACATCAGCTGACCGCGACGCCGGACGAGCTTCGCTGCGTCGGCGAGCGTTGTCGAACCGGCGGCGTGATATGCAGTATGCTCACCGAGTGAATGGCCGGCAGCCGCGCAGACTTTGGAGCTCACAGTTTCGCGGACCACGGCCCAGACTGCGGCACCATGTGTCAGAAGGGCCGGCTGAGCGTTGAGAGTTGCCGTGAGATCCTCGGCGGGTCCTTCAAAGCAGAGCGAACTGAGCGAGAAGCCCAGTGCGTCATCGACTTCCTCGTATACCTGGCGGGCAGCCGGGAATACATCGAAGAGGTCCTTTCCCATGCCCGGCTTCTGAGATCCCTGTCCGGGGAATAGTAGAACGACGTTCATGGTTTGTTAAAAGCGAACGATCATCGACGCCCACGTGAAACCCGCGCCGAATGCAACCATGAGGACAGTGGAACCCTCGTGGATGATTCCCTTCTCGATCGCCTCGTCCAACGCGATGGGAATAGACGCTGATGACGTGTTCCCAAATCGGTCAACATTGACGTACACCTTGTCCATCGGGATCCCGGAATGCTTCGCGGTCGCCTCGATGATTCTAACGTTGGCCTGATGCGGAATCAGCACGTCGATGTCGTTTCCGTTGAGTCGCGCGCCATCGAGCGCACGATCGGCGGCCTCGGACATTGACCTGACAGCATGCTTGAACACTTCGCGTCCTGCCATCTTTACGAGATGCGTGCGCTCGGCCAGCACCTGCGCCGACATCGGAATTGCAGCTCCGCCTGCGGGGCGAAACAGCAGGTCGGCGAGCTTGCCGTCGCTGCGCATGAACGTCGAAAGAATTCCCTTTCCCGTTCTCGAGCGTTGAAGAATTACCGCTCCGGCGCCGTCTCCGAAAAGCACGCAGGTCGCGCGGTCTGTCCAGTCAACGATCGAGCTCATCTTCTCGGAGCCGACTACCAGAATCGTCTCGGCAACACCGGACGCGATCATGCCTTCGGCTACCGTCATTCCGTAGAGCCAGCCTGAACAAGCGGCTCCAATATCGAATGCAGCGGCGCGAGTCGCGCCAAGTTCGGCCTGAAGGTCAACTGCAGTAGATGGGAGCAGCCGGTCTGCAGTTGCGGTGCTCAACACGATGGCGTCGAGTTGTCCGGCCTGGACTCCCGCCTTTTGCATCGCTGCACGCGCCGCCGTCGCGGCCATCGTGCACGTCGTATCGACCTCCTGACCGATGTGCCTTTCGACAATCCCCGATCGCTCCACAATCCATTCGTGCGAAGTCTCAATACCGATCGCAGCAAAGTCGTGATTGGTCATCACGTGATCCGGAATTCCGCGACCGGTTCCGGTGATTGAAGCGATTGGTCTCTTCACGACACTGCCCGTGTCGGCTCGGGGTCGGATGCGGCCTGCGCGAGCTTTTCGCCGATTCGGTCGTTCATCTTCGTTTCGAATGCGCGCACTGCGGCGCCGATTGCATTCTTGATGGCCCGCGACGTTGAATTGCCGTGACAGATCATGCTGATGCCGCGAACTCCAAGCAGTGGAGCTCCGCCATATACTGACGAATCCAGGGCGCTCAGAGCTTTCTTCACGCGCAACATGTCCAGTTCAGGATCTCGATGAAGCATTTCGACAATCATCGGGATGATGCCCTCGTAAAACTTGAGCACGATGTTCCCGGTGAATCCGTCGCAGACGATTACGTCCAGCGGACCACGATGACTCGCGCCCGCCGGCAAGTCACGACCCTCGATGTTGCCCTGAAAATTAAAGCCCGCAGCTTGAAAAAGACCGTATGCTTCTTTCGAAACTGCGTTGCCCTTCGATTCTTCTTCGCCGATACTCAGCAGCGCGACTACCGGGCTCTCCCGCTGCAAAACGGTCTCCGCGTAAACGGAGCCGAGCCAGGCGAACTGGACGAGCTCCAGTGGGGAGCAGTCCACGTTGGCGCCCGAGTCCAGAAAAACGATTGGCTCGCGCGAGGTCGGCAAGATCGTGCAGACCGGAGGACGCTTCAGATTCGCATGCAGTCCGAGCATTACGGCAGATACTGCCATTTGCGCGCCCGTGTTGCCGGCGGACACAAAAGCATCGGAGTCACCGTCAACCTGCATCTTGATGCCGACTGCCATCGGGTTGTTCGGCTTCTTGCGAAGCGCGGCAGTAGGGCGTTCGGCCATCCCGATATTGTCAGATGCCTCGACAATTGAGATGCGCCGGCGCACGTGGGCACAATGCGCAAGCTCGCCGCGCAAGAGCTCGGCGAGCTTGTCTTCGATTACTGCGGTTTGCCCGACGAGCTGGACGGAGTGTTTATCGTCGAGCTGATCGAGTGCGAGTAGCGCTCCTGCGATAGTTGCCTGGGGTG
>JBDUEH010000199.1:0-5173 GCA_040002555.1 Gemmatimonadales bacterium
CACTGGGACGAGGTGTGGACGCCGGGCGCTAACTGGGCGACGACATTCGATGTCACCAGGAACATCAAGCTCAATGGAAAGCCAGTCGCGAAGGGAAAGTATTCAGTATGGATGGTTGTTCGAAAGACTGGCGACTGGACGGTCGTCCTGGATCCTGACGCCCGGCGATATCATATGGAGCCGCCCGACTCGAGCGTGAAACAGATTCGAATCCCCGCTCGCGTAGAAGCGGTTCCGTTCACCGACGTTCTCACCTGGTCGATGCCAGAGCTTCGTATGAGTGGCGGTACGCTCGCGATGCAATGGGAGCGAGTCCTGATTCCGATTAACGTCGAAGTCGAGCCGTCTCTTGTGATGACGCTTCCCGCGGGCGACGCGACTCCATATCTGGGCCAGTACACTTACACCGAGCAGGATTCAACGGGAAAGCCGGGCAAGGTATCTACGCTAACGGTCTCCCACGAAAATGGAATGCTTAAGGGGCAGTGGAATCCCGCGGATCCGTACTTCAAGAAGTTCGCCCTGGTCCGAATCGCTCCGGACTGGTTCGCTCCGGGAGTGTACGACGAAAAAGGGGAGCTTTACGAAGTACTGAAACCCGACATGGTTTTCGAGTTCACGCGCTCCAGTGGCAAAGCTGTCAGCGTTATCGTGAGAGGCGAAGACGATGTTGTGTGGGCGAAGGGAGTCCGGAAACCCTGAGCGCCCAGGAAACGACATGTCACGCGAATTTCCAGACCGTCGAAATTTTCTCAAGCGGGCATCGGCCTTTGCTGGCGTAGCCACCGCAGCCGCGGCGCTGCCGTTTACAGTCAGCGATGCGTCTGCCCTTGAATCCTGGTTACAGTCACAAGGAAACCCCGGCCTGACGGATTCGAGGCCGGACGAAATAATTGCGAGTGACGAAGCGTACTGGTCGCGCGTGCGGTCCCTGTACAATTTGCAAGCCGGCGTCAGCAACCTGGATCATGGCTGGACGAATCCGACACCGCGGGCAGCGCTGAATGAGTTGATAAAAAGAGCTGAAGCGCTCGAGGCGCTCCCGGCAGAACAGCTTCCACAGCAGTGGGAAAAAATCAGCAGCACGCGCATGCGAGCGGCACTGGCCGCCGCAATGAAGGTTGCGCCAACAGAGCTTGCGCTCGTTCGGAACGCAACCGAAGCGCTGGACACCGTGCTGCTCGGCTTTCCGCTCAGTCGCGGTGACGAAGTTGTTTGCTCGTCACATGACTACTACGCGATGCTCGACGCACTCGAGCAGCGACGCGCACGTGACGGCATTGTGCTCAAGGTGGTCAAGCCGCCAGTCCCCGCGCCGACGATGTCGGCTCTCGAATCGATGTACGCCGAAGTTATCGGCGATCGCACCAAGCTGGTTCTCCTCACCCATCCGAGTAATCTCACGGGACAGTACCTCCCGGTGAGACGCATCGCCGATCGTGCGCATCAAGCGGGAGCCGAAGTCATTGTGGACGGCGCACAATCGCTCGGGCTCCTGGAAGATCCGGTAATGTCGCTGGGTTGCGACTATTACGGGGCAAGCTGCCACAAATGGCTTGGTACGCCGGTGGGCCTTGGGGTGCTCTGGATGCGGCCCGAGCACATCACGAAGATATGGCCGCTGATTCCGCCAATGCAGGAAGAAAAAGGTATGGCGCGCTTCGAGTGGATAGGCACTGCCCCCGAATACGTGAATCCTGCAGCGATTCCAGCACTCGCTCTCCACGAATCCATTGGAGCGTCGAGAAAAGCGGCGCGACTCAAATACCTGTCATCCCACCTCCGTGATCGCGTATCCGGCGCCATGCCCGGAGCGCGGTTTTATTCCCGACCCGAGTTCGGAGGCACGCTTACTCACTTCGAGGTGCCGGGTGTCGATCCCGCAGTGATTCAGAAGCGGCTCCGCGACCGCTACGCGATTCTAATCCAAAGCATGGGCGATATCAGGAGTGACCCCGCCCTTCGTGCGGTCCGAGTATCTCCCAATGTCTACACATCCATAATAGAGATCGACCGCCTTGTTACCGCGCTGGCGAATGAAATGCCGGCGCTCCAAACCGGGAAGCCCCCGAAACGATAAGCCCTTCCTGACGGAACATGGGACCAATGCGACGAATATCTGCGCGCTCATGTCTTCTGGTGTTTGCCGCGTCCATATCTCGCAGCGCGCGGCAGCGCCTTTTCCTCAGTTTCATGATATTGACTACGTACGGGTTTATCAGCGGCAGAAATAGTGTCGTTGTGCTGTCCGCTATCGCGACGATGGCGGCGGTAACGATGCCTGTGAGAACAGTGCCACCTCTTCGCGGAGAGCGGCGCCTCTGCACGCTGCAACCTGGAACTGCGCTCGCACTCATACGTGTCGAGCAGGATACGACGCTTCCGTTCGCGGCAACGGACGTCGAAAGGATATCGGGATCTGGAGTTCGCCCAAGCCCCGTTGACTCGCTGCTGGCAACGGCATCGACACCAATGCCCGCAGCACGTGTGCGGGTGTTGCAGCTTGATCCGAGCAGTCGCGCCATCCTTGCTTCGAACGGTGTTACTGCAAGCCAGCCCATCGCCTTCATCCGCGCCGCGCCGTTTCGAGGCGACTGTAAAACCATCGTTTGGGCCGATACGGCGCAATTCGCCGCGCGCGGGGAAGTGGGCTACGTACGGGCTACTCTCGCACAGCCTGAAGCGTGGATCGACGGAGTGCCTGTTCTCGTTATTTCGGAGGTTTGGAACTACCCCTATCCGCGTCGCCGTGCGCTCGCGTCCGGAGTTGCCCGCAACGCGCCGCTCGCCTCGGCTGAGGCAATCTTCAGTCTAAATTCTTTGCTCGAGATGCCGCGGTCCCCCGACATGGCGGCCAGGCTCACTGCCGATAGTGCGAGACGGACACGCGCGATCGCCTGGGCTGTTGCGAATCCCAGTGCCGCGGAACTGGAGCCAGCTCGCAAGATGTTAAGACGTGCTGTACTCGATCCAGACTGGGAGGTGGCCAGAAACCTGCCAAGCCGCCTTCGCGGGACATATCGGGTTGACGTCGAAGTAAGCGGTGAGCGAAGCACCTGGTTTTTCCGCACCCACGATCGACCGGGATATGTCTGGAACGCAGGGGACTCGCTTCAGGCAACAGCTCAACTGCTCGCATCGCCGCATGTTCTGGGCTACCAGCTCGTCGGGTATGCCGCTGCGTCCCGCGACTCGGTATCGAGCGTAGACAACAGTGGGCCTGTTCGAGCTCCCCTGGTCTGGCTAAGGGCAACTGATCGTCCGACGGTTGTGGGCAACGAGACGCGACGTGCGCTTTCGGCAGTACTCGAGTTCACTCTTTCCGGTGCACCAGAAAGACTGTGGACAGATCTCGAGGCATTCGTTCCGCCATCGAGCGTAATCGACAGTGCGTTATTGGCGCGGCTGAATCGTCCGCTATCGCGTGCGCAGAAGCAGCCGCGAATTCCACTCACGATTCACGTTGATGCGCGCGGAGGTGTACGCGGGGACACAACTCTTCTAGCAGGTGCGCGATCCCTTCGGGTGGTCATCGAGCGGGTGGATACGCTATCGATCAGGCGACCCTTCTGAAATGAACGTGTCATCCAGTGAGCTTTTAGACGAGCAGCGCGATGGAATTGTGGAAGCTGCCTAACATGAACTCCAAATCTCTGGACATCATCAAGAATTACCTGTCGGGCGACATCAGTCTGGAATCTGCCGCCGAAGAACTTCATCGAGGGGGCAATTTTGCGATTGGTTCGCAACCTGATGGGTCCGGTTCGACGGATCATGCGCGCCTCGAGGAGTTGATGGGACGACTTCTCTGGTTGACTCTTCGAGCGTTATCTCCAGACGGTGCCCCGGAAACGCCGTTTGGCGCGGTGGAGATTCGCGAAATGGCCAGCGGCGTCTTCTTTGATAAAACCAGTGAGGAGCCGAGCGACGATAAAGATTCAGATTCCGCGGGCCCTCCCTAACACACGCTGACGCTGACGGCGTTAGCCTGCAACCGAGACTATCTACCGAGGGACAGTCCTGCGAGAGCGTTGCTCGCTTCGCTCGCTACTATATGACTCGCTCGCAACTTCGCGGCAGGCGCTTGGCAGACGACACTCATTACTTGATGTAGAGACCGGGGTGTTGACAAGAGCCGCCTGCCGCAGATCGGCCTGAACTATTTCATCGACTTCACGTGCGCCACAAACTGATCGCTCCATCGGAATGACTTTTAGGAAACAGCCGACGTTAGGAGACTCCTGACCGTCTCCGGTTGCAATGTCGATGCTGAAGATGCCGTCCGGTCAGCCAGTCATCAACGACCTTGAACCGTGCCGGTGCGATCTCATAGGTCCGCACCCGCCCTCGCTTCTTTGACTTCACCAATCGGCTCTGTTCGAGCACCGACAGGTGCTGCACGAATGATGGGAGTTTCATGTCGAACGGTTCCGCCAACTCGCTGACCGTGGCTGGTCCGGCAGACAGTTGCTCCAGGACTTTCCGCCGAGTCGAATTGGACAAGGCATGAAAAACATCGTCAGCGACTGCGGATTGAACCATTTCAGCTCCACTAGATTCGTTGGCTACCCGATCTGTCTGAGGGATTCTATCATCAGAAATTACTAAGGTCGATACCTAAGTATGGGTTGGTTTGTTTTTCCGTGTGATCGAAGGCGACCGAGGCCGGTGGCGGATCGTGTCCACAGGCTTGTCGCCATCGCGCACCTGGTATGCCGATGTTGACGCCGCAGCTTGAATCGACGATTCTCGTCGGTACCGATGACCATTCCTGACCTCGCCCTGTTCCGGCGCGCCGGCTCTCACCATAGCAGCTTCGGCACGAGCGAAGAGCTGCGCTCGACGCTCCAGCGCCGGCTCTACGCGTTCGGCTGGGTAATCGTCTCTTACAACGTCCTTGTTGCACTCTTCGGGATGCTCTCGCCGGACCTGCGCGCGCGGTCGGCGTCGGCCCCGATATCCATCGGCTCGCTGTTCAGCTACGCCCTCCTCGCCCTGCTCTTCGCCGTCGCTACATATCTCGTTCGCTCACGCACGCCTCGAACGCTGACGTTTCTGCGGATCTACGAGGCCATTGTCTTCTCGGCCGTGGCGGTCATGATCCTCGCGCTGAACATATGGGACCACTCCACGCTCCGCGGGATTTACGAGAAAGCACCACTCGACATCGCCC
>JBDUEH010000200.1:0-5147 GCA_040002555.1 Gemmatimonadales bacterium
GGGTCACACCAGTTTTGAAGACTGGGGAAGCCACCAGGCCCCATCCACCCCCGTTGTCAGTCAACAATAATTGCAAACTCGTCCTTGTCAGTTACTTCTCCGATTTCAATCGCACCGTGCATTTTCGAAAGATACTGTGCGACGCGACCGGGAGGCACCGCGACGAGAAGCCCTCCAGAAGTCTGCGGATCGCACAATACCGCCTTCATTTCCGCAGACTGTCCGGACCAACTCACCATTGATTCAAGGTAAGCTGCGTTGCGCTTCAATCCATCGCTCGACGCACCGGCTGTCCACGCTTCGATTACGCCCGGAAGAATCGGTACTGCCGCCGCGTGAATCCGCATCGATACGCCACTCGCGCGCGCGATGTGAGACGTGTGGCCAAGCAACCCAAATCCCGTGACGTCAGTAGCGCACTTCGCTCCAACGGCCAGGGCTGCGCGACTCGCGGCACCATTCAGTTCTTTCATCCCGGACATCATGACTGCGGCAATTGTCCCGGTTACGATGTGGCTGAACTTCTTATCGCCTGCCGACGCGTTCTTTAGCGCAGTCGCGAGAATGCCATTGCCGATCGGCTTCGTCAGCACCAGTCGATCCCCTGGAACTGCTCCTGCGTTTGTCAGGAGAAATGACGGATGTGCGCGACCGGTTACCGACAATCCATACTTGAGCTCGGTATCGGTGACCGTGTGGCCGCCAACGATATGGGCGCCGGCTTCGTGAACCTTGTCCTGACCGCCACGCAGAATATCAGTCAACACGGCCAAAGGGAGCTCGCCAGTCGGGAAAGCGACGATGTTCATCGCGGTCAGTGGCTGACCTCCCATCGCATAGACGTCCGACAATGCATTCGCCGCTGCGATTTGACCGAAGTCGTACGGATCGTCGACTATGGGCGCAAAGAAATCGACCGTCTGAACGAGCGCAATCTCGTCAGACAGCAGATACACGCCGGCATCGTCGAAAGTCTCGCGGCCTACGAGTAGGCGCGGATCCTTCGACGATGGCAGTGGGGCGAGCGCCTCGGACAGGTCACCCGGACCCATTTTTGACGCTCAACCAGCACATCGAGCGAACGCGGTGAGACGGAAAAGTTCTTCACGCGTTTTCGAAGTGCTAGTCATTGACTTCTCCTGTATGGTTTCTACCTGACTGCCGCGACGAGATCGATTTCGACCAGACTTCCGCGGGGCAACGCCGTTACTTGAACAGTGGACCGCGCTGGACGCGCGTCGCCGATGTGGCGGCCGTAGATCTCATTGACCGTCGGAAAATGCGCCATGTCGTGGAGATAAACAGTGGTCCGAACGACATCTCCCCAGCCAAGGCCTGCCGCGGCAAGAACAGCGGCGAGATTGTCCATCACCCGCTCAGTCTGTTTCGCGATGTCGGCTTCGACCATCTGACCGGTTGACGGGTCGAGCGCGATCTGCCCCGCGGAAAAGAAAAACCCATTGGCGATGATCCCTTGTGAATAAGGGCCAATCGCCGCCGGCGCCTTGTCAGTCTTTACGTGCTCCACGCTAATCCTCTCAAGCCAAGAATGTGAACCCGCGCAATCTTAGTTCTTTGTTCCTCGGTCACGCCAGTTTGAATAACCGTCTTGCATTTTCAGATACGGTGGCTCCAACAGCACTCCGCTCTTGACCGCGAGCCAGAGCGAGACGTGCAACCGTCTGCGCAACCCAGGCTGGCTCATTCCTCCTCCCGCGATTTGGAACAGGCGCAAGGTAGGGTGAATCCGATTCGGCGAGTAGACGATCGGCTGGAACGACACGGATCAGGTCGTCGTCCTTCCAGGTTTTGAACGTTACTATTCCGCTGAAAGACACATACCATCCGACCTCGACGGCAGCGATTGCCAATTCGTGAGAGCCGGTATAGCAATGAAGAACTCCAACCACTCCGTTCGCTCCCGCTTCACACACCATCGAACGGGTGTCTTCCTCCGCGTCTCGCGTATGGACCACCACGGGAAGATCGAGCTCGTTAGCGAGTGACAGCTGTTCCGCGAAAGCTCGACGCTGTTCACGACGCGGCGAATTGTCATAGTGATAGTCAAGGCCGCACTCACCCAATCCGACGGCTCCAAGGGAGGCAAGCTCTCTCAGACCTTCCATGTCCCGCGACGATTCGAAACCCTCTGCGTCGTGGGGATGAACGCCGGCCGTAAACCACACGAAACCGGGAAACGCGGCGGCGACGACCATGGATGCACGAGCGGCGCCGAGGACATCCTCAGCGCCGCTGCCGGATCCGATGCAGACGATTGCATCAGCACCGCTGTTCCGTGCCCGTTCGATTACCTCGCTGCGGTCGCCGTCGAACGCTTGGTCGGCGAGGTGCGCGTGGCTGTCGATGAACCCTTCGATGAACCTTTCGACATTCCGAGCTTCCGTGGCCACTTTCTCTCGATCCAAAGCAATACCGGGCTTGCGATGTAAATGGAGCTGAACGTTCCGGTAAAGATACCGAACGCCATCACCCACGCGAACGGCCTGATCACCTCTCCCGCAAAGAACAGAAGCGCGAGGGTCGCCGCGAAAGCGGTGGCATGCGTAAGAATCGACCGCGGAAGAGTCTCGTTAATCGATCGGTTCAACGTGTCGTAGAGCGGCTCCTTCCGTCCCTTACGGAGATTCTCGCGAACGCGATCAAAGATGATGATCGTGTCGTTCAGAGAGTAACCGATAACCGTCAGAATTGCCGCGACGACGGTCAGCGACACCTCGAGGTGCAGCAGCTTGAGAAACGCAAGGGTCGTAAGAACGTCGTGACTTGTCGCAATGAGAGCTGCGAAGCCAAAGCGCCATTCAAACCGTATGGCCAGATAGACCGTTGTGACGACGAACGAAAGAAGCAGCGCTAGTATCGCGTCACGACGAAGCTCATCGCCGACGCGAGGTCCCACCGCTTCCGTTCGAATGACTTTCACCTGGTTTGCACCGTACTTCTTCTCGAGAACGTTCTGAATCTGCTTTGAAACCGATTCAGCACCCGACGTGGCGGCTCCGCGCTGTTCGGCGTTCTGTGCCCGGACAGTGTACTCCTGCGCACTGCCGAACTGCTGAATCTCGGCGCCCGTAATTCCACTCTGATCGAGCGCACTTCTAAGCGCGCCGACATCGACCGGCTGGGTGAACTGGAGTTGCATCAACGTCCCGCCCGTGAACTCGATGCTGTAGTTGACTCCCTTGATGGCGAGCGAGCCGAGTCCAAGAATGATGAATGCGACCGTAAGTCCGACGGCCCACTTCCACCAGCGGATGAAATCGATATTGGTACCGTGAAGAATGCGAAGCATCAGATGCTCAGTGTCTGTGCGCTCTGCGAGCGGTTGAGCCAGATCATGTAGAAGGTGCGCACCACGAAGATCGACGTGACCATCGAGGCAGCGATACCGGCAAGGAGTGTTACAGCAAATCCACGCACCGGGCCCGTTCCGTACTGATAGAGAACAGCGGCCGTAAGGGCGGTAGAGACGTTCGAGTCGATGATCGCGCTCATGGCGTGACGAAATCCTTCGTCAACCGCCGTTCGCACGGTTTTTCCGTGATCGAGTTCTTCTCGAATTCTCTCAAAGATCAGTACGTTCGCATCGACGGCGATACCTATCGACAAGACGAATCCGGCCAAGCCAGGCAGCGTCAGTATCGCGTCGAATCCGGCGAGCACTGCCAGCGTGAACAGGATGTAGATGCTGAGTCCGATGACAGACAGCACTCCCGAGAAACGGTAGTAGCCGATCATGATCACGACCACCAACAGAATGGCAATGATTCCGGCCGTGATTGCCGCCTGCACCGAGTCCTTTCCGAGACTTGCTCCAATGTTGCGAACCTCGGCGATCTTGAGCGGGGCGGGAAGCGAACCCGCGCGAAGAACGAGCGCGAGATCCGACGCGGCCTGAAGATCCTTGCCGCCCATCGTGATCTGTCCGCGGGTGCCGATCGCTCCGTTGATGACGGGCGGACGGCCCATTACGCGATCGTCGAGGACGATCGCCATGAAGTCCTTGATATGCTTTGACGTCTCGTTGCGGAAGCGACGGCCGCCTTCGTTGTTGAACTGGAACTCGACAATCGTTCCTTCGGTGGGCGACGTATTCGGCTTGGCATCAGTGAGATACTCACCGGTGATGATCGGCCGCTGGTCGAGCACGTAAACAGTTCGGTAGTTCTTGCTTCCGAACGTGGCGGAATCACTGCCGAACCGAACGACCTTTCCGGGAGGAAGCGCTGCCTGAACTTCAGGACGCGACAGGTAGCTCTCGAGAGTCGGAACGTCAGTTTCGGCAACGTAGTACTCGCCGGGCATCTGCCCTTGCTGGAGCAGCTTCGAGAAACCGCCAGCGGTCGGAGCAACTGCCGTGTCAGACTTGGCGGAATCGGTCGCCGGCTTCTTCGTCGTGTCCTTCGTGAACAATCCCGCTGCGCCGGCAGGAGGCGTTGCAGTCGAGTCAGCCTTCGACGGCACCGCGGCACCCGTCGTCGCGACGGCGATGTTCTTCACAGCAGCATCAAGCCGCGGAAGCGCCTTCTCGAGCGCCGATGTCTTATCGGTGATCTGGAACTGAAGGAATGCCGACTTCTGCACGACTTCCTGAGCGCGCAGAGGATCGTCGATTCCCGGAAGCTCGACAATGATCCGGTCATTTCCGGATTTCTGAACGAGCGGTTCCGAAACGCCGAACTGGTCGATACGCGTTCGCACAACCTTGAGCGCGCGATCGATGGCTTCCGATTTCTTGGGGACGACGCCCTTCGACTCGTCGACTTCGAGCGCCAGGTGCATGCCTCCCTGGAGATCGAGTCCACGCTTCAGGGGAACGCGTCGTACAGTGTCATATGCAAAGCCGTCACCGCGCTTGACGCGTTCGGTAACAGTTCGCGGAAAAAGCGCCGCAACAGACGCGACGATCAATCCGATGATGATCAGAATGCGATACTTCAGAGTCATGCGACTGAAGGGGTAAAAGGTGCTGTTCCCATATAGCCTTTAAGATTAATGGGGCGAGCGAATGGAGTCAAAGAAATAAGAGCGCTTTCGCGGTCCTTTCCGAGCTGCAAAACAAGCTCTTCGGGGCTGCGGAATTTTTTTGTCTCACGAAGGAACGATACGAAGTCGATTCGCACGCGGTT
>JBDUEH010000201.1:0-5144 GCA_040002555.1 Gemmatimonadales bacterium
ACGGCGTTCACCCAGTGGGTAACGCGTACTATCCAGTGATGTCTGGGCTTGGCCATGAATCCTCCGGTGGGTAACATGGACACATACGCCGCTAGACGCGAGCCGGATCTCACGCCCTTGGGTGGGATTTCCGGTAAACTTCCTTGAGACGCTCGACACTCGTATGCGTGTAGATCTGGGTCGTCGAGATGGAGGCGTGGCCGAGTAGCTCCTGCACGGCGCGAAGATCGGCGCCGGCGTCGAGCAGGTGCGTCGCAAACGTATGACGCAATGAGTGAGTCGATAGACCGGCATCCTCGTCAATCGTGTCGAGAAAGCCGGTAACGGCG
The DNA here is from genome assembly GCA_040002555.1 of Gemmatimonadales bacterium. Lineage (GTDB taxonomy): Bacteria > Gemmatimonadota > Gemmatimonadetes > Gemmatimonadales > Gemmatimonadaceae > UBA4720. The sequence continues at coordinate 330 of JBDUEH010000201.1, forward strand.
CTTTGAATTGCCCTTACTGACATTCTCTTTCCCAGCTTGCTCAGGAAGAACGCGAGACGGTCAGCCTTCGGAAGCTCATTGCGAATGAGGTCGTCCCGCTTCGATTCGTAGTTCCGAAGCGCGAGTTGGGCGTGGTCTCCCACCGGGATGATCCGCTCCTTTCGCCCCTTACCCCTCACCTTCACCTGCTGCGACAAAAGATCGAGGTCGCTGCGATTGATCCCGCGGAGTTCGGAGAGCCGCATTCCCGTCGAATAGAACAGCTCGACGATCGCGTTGTTTCTCACGTCGACGAATTTGCCGTCCTGCGCTTTCAGCTCCGCGCTTTGAAACAGGAGGTCGATCTGTGCGCGGTCGAGATAGCCCGGCAGATACTTCTCCAGCTTCGGGCTGCTGACGCCGCGCGCCGGATTGGCTTCGACGATTTCGTTTCGATGGAGATAGGAATAGAAGCTTCGAACGGCTGAGAGCGCTCGTGCGATCGTTCGCTTGCTGAGTTTTTTGCGAGTGAGGTGCGCGAGCAATCCGCGAATGGCGAGACGATCGACTCCCTGCCATGTCCACGCCCGTTCGCCGTAGTAGCTCGCGAGATATTCCAGCAGCTCGTCGAGATCCCGTCGATACGCTTTGAGGGTATTCGGTGAGACGTCGCGTTCCTTCTCCATGTGGAGAAGAAAGTCTTCGACCTCGGGAGATTGTGCCGGCACCGCGAATCAGCGAGTGGCGTGCTGCGCTGACAAGGAGTGCTGCTCGATCCATTCAGCTATCGACGAGAGCGCGCGCCCCGCGAACATCTCGCGTTTTTTCTTCTTGTCGCGAATCATCTCCGGAAGATCGTCGAGCAACCCGAAGTTTGCGTTCATCGGCTGGAAGTGTTTCGGATCAGCTTCGCGGAGATACCGGTACAGCGCTCCAGTCATCGTCACGGGTGGCGGCAGTTCTGGATCTGATCCGGCCAACAAGCGCGAGAGGTTGATGCCGGCAAGCAAACCTGTGGCGGAGCTTTCTGTATAGCCTTCCACGCCGGTGATCTGGCCCGCGAACAAGAGCGTCGAATCGTCGCGAGCCGAAAGGTGCGGCGACAATGCAGCCGGCGAATTCAGGTACGAATTCCGATGTATCGATCCGAAGCGCAGGAATTCCGCATCGGCCAGACCCGGAATCATTCTAAGAACCCGCTGCTGCTCGGGAATCCGAAGGCGTGTCTGAAATCCGACGACGTTCCACATTCTTCCGTGGCGGTCTTCGCGTCGAAGTTGGACAACTGCCCAGGGTCGCTTGCATGTTCTCGGATCCGTCAGGCCAACTGGCTTCAGCGGTCCAAAGCGCAGAGTATCGGCGCCGCGCTTTGCGGCGACCTCAACCGGCATGCAGCCCTCGAAGTACGGCACCTCGTCGAACTCGTGGCCGTGAAACTGATCAGCCGTCGTCAACGCTTCGATGAACGCCACATACTCGTCGCGATTCATCGGACAGTTCAGGTACGCGCCTTCTTCGCTGGCGCCTTCCATCGTCTCCCGATCGTACCTGGACGCAGTGAATGCAATCGACTCGTCGATCGACTCGCGAGACACGATCGGCGCGATTGCGTCATAGAAAGCCAGCGCGTTTACGCCGAGCCGTTCACGCATTGCAGCCGCAAGGGCGTCGGACGTGAGCGGCCCCGTCGCAACAACCGATGGGCCCGACAGTTCCGTTGCTTCGCCGCGTATGATCTCGATGTTGGGATGCGCTTCAATCCGAGCGGTCACCCCGGCGGAGAACACATCGCGATCTACCGCGAGCGCACTTCCAGCTGGAACGCGAGCCTCATCGGCACACTCGAGGATCATCGACCCAAGCAGACGCATCTCGGCCTTGAGCAGACCATGCGCGTTCGTCGTCTCAGTGCTCTTGAAAGTGTTCGAGCAAACGAGCTCGGCGAACCTGTCTGTGTGATGCGCCGGTGTTCCACGCACGGGTCGCATTTCGTGCAGGGCGACTTTATGTCCGCGCTCTGCGAGTTGCCACGCGGCCTCAGATCCTGCGAGGCCGCCACCGATCACGCGCACAATGCGGTCAGTCATGCGGACTGACCGTGCTCACACCGCCACGGCTTCAACAACTGCTTCGGCTGGCTGCTCCGCCGGCTCCCACTCGTTCGCGCAGCTGATACAGCGGCGGTATTCACCGCGTGTCTTGTTCGACTTCATCTCTGCACCGATGTATCCGCATTCCGGGCACACTTCAGGAACGGGCTTATCCCAGATGACGAAATCGCAGGCAGGGTAGTTTGCACAACCGTAAAAAGCCTTGCCGCGTTTCTTCGAGCGGCGAACGGCAATGTCACCGCCGTCCTTCGGACATTTCACGCCAGTCGGCATCGACCGCGTTCCACGGCATTTCGGGAATTTGCTGCAGCCGAGGAATTCGCCGGACCGTCCCTGGCGGATGACCATCGGAGATCCGCACTCGTGACAGATCTGATCGGTTGGCTGGGCCGCTTTGCGGTCGCCGCGAAGCGGGCGCGTGTACTTGCACTCCTTCGGATGATTCTCGCACGCGATGAACGGCCCGAAGAAGCCTCCGCGAGGAACGAGCTTCCCACCATCGATTGGACAGCGCTCTGTTTCGAGAAGCGAGAGGTCGTGCGCTTCGGCGATGAGACCCTCGATGTCGGCTTCCTTCAGCGAAATCGCGAACGGTCCGTAGAAGGCCTTCAACATATTGCGCCAGTTCACTTCGCCTTCCTCGACGCGGTCGAGATCGCTCTCCATTAGCGACGTGAACTGCACGTTGAAGACGTTCGGGAACGACTTCACCATCACGCGCTCGACCTGATCGCCAAGTTCGGTCGGGAAGAACCGGCGTTGTTCGAGCATCGCATAACGTCTGTCAACCAGAGTCGATATGATCGACGCGTAGGTTGACGGACGGCCGATTCCCAGTCGCTCGAGCTCCTTTACGAGGCTTGCTTCAGAGAAGCGCGGCGGCGGCTCGGTGAAGTGCTGCGACGGGGTGATTTTCTTCACCGGCACGCGATCGCCGACGTTCATGTTCGGAAGTGGCTGCTCGTCCTCGAGCGCACGTCCGTGTCCGTCGCCTTCTTCGCGGCCTTCTTTATAGAGGGCAAGGAAGCCCTGGAACTTCATTACGCTGCCTGTTGAACGAAACAGATACGGTACGGGCGACACTTCGTCTTTCGACAGATCGAAATCAACCGTGGTCGTATCAAAGACAGCGGGAGCCATTTGCGAAGCCACGAATCTCTTCCAAATCAGCTCGTACAGACGGAACTGGTCGGGGGTGAGGTAGCGTTTAATCGCGTCGGGGCGGCGTGTTGGGTCAGTCGGGCGAATGGCTTCGTGGGCGTCCTGTGCATTCTTCGACTTTCCATCGCCGTAAAGCTGAATTGACGATGAGACGAATTCTTTTCCGAACAGCGTTTGCACGTAGTCGCGCGCCTGAGTCGCGCTGATCTCGGACACTCGGGTCGAATCGGTTCGCATGTACGTGATGAGTCCAACACCGCCCTCTTCACCGACTTCGACACCTTCGTAGAGATCCTGCGCGAGACGCATCGTGCGCTTGGACCCGTAGCCGAGTTTTTTGGCGGCTTCCTGCTGTAGGGTGCTGGTGGTGAACGGAGCAGACGAGTTCTTGCGACGCTCGCGTCGTTTTACATCGGTGACGCCGAACGCCTTCATCGCAGCGAGATTCGAGAGAATCGCCTGCGCTGCTTCGTCGTTCGGTATCGTCGCCTTCTTCGCGTCGATGTGATGGAGCTTCGCGGTGAACTCCTGGCCTGCCTTCTCGAGCAGCGCTTCGACCGTCCAGTACTCGACGGGGTTGAACGCCTTGATCTCGCGCTCGCGTTCGACGAGCAATCGCAACGCGACCGTTTGCACTCTTCCTGCAGACACGCCCTTCTTTACGGTCTTCCAGAGAACCGGGCTGGCCTTGTAGCCAACGAGACGATCGAGAACGCGGCGCGCCTGCTGCGCGTCAACCTTACGCTCGTCGATGTTGCCGGCGCGAGCGATCGCACTTTGCACGGCTTCTTTCGTAATCTCGTGAAAAAGCACGCGCTTGATGGGCGGCCCGTTCTTTCGCCGAACCTGACTCGCAACATGCCACGCTATTGCCTCGCCCTCGCGGTCAGGATCGGTCGCGAGGAAGATCTCGCGTGCGTCCTTAGCCGCGTTCTTGAGCTCGGTAACTGTCTTTTCCTTTCCCGGAATCGTCACGTACTCGGGCTCGAAACCGTTCTCGATGTCGATACCGATTTTCTTTTCGGGAAGATCGCGCACGTGGCCGATGGTCGCCTTCACGCGATAGCCGCGGCCGAGGTACTTGCCGATGGTCTTCGCCTTCGCGGGAGATTCGACGATGACGAGCGACGTGGTTCCTGGCTCGGGCGGCGGACCGTCTTCTTCCACCACAGCAGACTTCTTGACGCGCGGCTTGGCAGCCTTTTTCGCTGCTGTCTTTGTTGCCGTCTTTTTGGCGGCGGTTCCTTTCCTGGCGGTTGCCATTATCTAGTGGACCGTTTGATTGTCACCCGCTCCGCCAGTGTCCTCGAGTCCGGAACCCTCAAGCATGCCGCGCAGGTCTTCGAGGGCAATCCTGCCGTCGATCTGCATCAGCGCCCGCTCGATGATGTGCTCGAGCTCGGCCGGATTGATAGCACCCGACCCGCTCAGGCCAAGGAGGTGTCCCCAGGCTTCCGGGGCAAATCTTCCCCGTTCGTGGGGTCCCATGACCCGGAATGTCATCGGCAGGGGCAAACGGTCATCCATTCGCGTAACCTAGGCCTATACAATAGAAGCGGCAAGC
>JBDUEH010000202.1:0-5139 GCA_040002555.1 Gemmatimonadales bacterium
CCGCGCGGGGCGAGCTCACCGCGTGTAGCCGGCCTCGGGCGACGTGAAGCTCGGCTGGGATTGCTCGAACAACGATGCGAGGCGCTCGTCACTCAACTCCGCGAATGACTGCGAACGCGAGCGCGATCCCTGTGGAGAATATCGAGTGACGCGAACTTCGCGCGACTCGCCGGTTCCGCGGGTGAAGAACAACCCGAATTCATCCTGGTCGTACTGAGTGATGTATCCGGATGGCGTGACCTGCCATTCCGAGCCATCGACATTGATTTTTCTCGCCGGCATTCAGGCGATCTCCGTTTCGTTATAGATTCGCGCCGGATCGAGGATGCGATACGGCGAGTTTGCATGTGCAACCGTCAGCGTCGTCTGGTCGTCGGCTTCGGTAAACTCGATGAAAGCTCCGGTCAGCGACGCTTCTTCAAAGACATAAAAGCGGCAGTTCGCGGCCGCATAGTGACTCTGACAGATCTTCACCTTCTCGAAATACTTCGCGCGCTCCGAGGCTGGAACCGTCGTTCGCTGAATTGTCAGAGCGCGGCCCATGTTAGACCGCACTCTCTGGAAATTCTTCGATCGTTTTCTTGACGAACGCCAGGAACTGATCGGCCACGGCCCCATCGATCACTCGATGATCGAACGAGATCGAGAAATACGCGCAGGTGCGAATTGCGATCGTGTCCTCACCGTCGGCTCCAGTGATCACCTTCGGCCGTTTTTCGATCGTGCCGATTCCCATGATCGCGACCTGGGGTTGGTTGATGATCGGCGTTCCCATCAGAGAACCAAACACGCCCGGGTTGGTGATGGTAAACGTTCCGTCCTGGACTTCTTCCGGCGAGAGTTTCTTTGCACGCGCTCGCGCGGCGAGATCGTTTAACGAACGCGTAATTCCACCGAGGGATAAATCTTCGGCACGCTTGATGACAGGTACGATAAGTCCCCAGTCGAGCGCGACCGCGATTCCGATGTTGATGGGCTTGCGATAGATGACGTCGCGGCCGGCAACCGAGGAGTTCACGATCGGGAAGGCCTGAAGTCCCTTTACCACGCTCGAGATGATGAAGGGCAGATAGGTGAGCTTCTGTCCGTTGGACGCTTCGAACTCTGCCCGCTTTCTCGCGCGAATCTTTGCGATGCGAGTGAGATCGACTTCCATGAATGATGTCACGTGCGCCGAGGTGCGGCGTGACGCGACCATGTGGTCGCTAATGAGGCCACGCATCTTCGACATTGTCTCGACACGGTCCCCAGGCCATGGTTGCGGCAGGGGACCGTGGTCCGACTCTGCCCCTCCCGGCGCGTGCATCGACTGCATCCTGCTGGCGACCGCCGGTGGAGAACCTGCTTCGATGTAGCCGAGGATGTCCTTTTTCGTGACGCGCCCGGCGATGCCGGAACCCTGCATTGCTGCGATGTCTACTCCGTGCTCAGCCGCAATTTTTCTGACGAGCGGTGAGGACCGGGTCCGGAGGCGGTCTTCGAATGAATTCCCGTTGCTGCGCGGATTTGCGCTAACAGGTGCGGAGGCAGGATGCGAAGCAGCCGCTGGACGAGCAATAGATTCGCTTTTCGGGGGGGGGGCCCCAGCTACGGTTTGGGCCTGAGCAGGAGCCGACGCCTGGACTGCTGGCGCGGCGGACGTAGAAGCAGCCGCCATAGCCGCGCCCTTCTCGGTCTCGAGCTTGGCTACAACCGTCTGAACCTCCACAGTCTCGCCCTCCTTAACGAGAATCTCGGTGATCACGCCCGCCGACGGCGACGGAATCTCCGCGTCGACCTTGTCAGTCGAAATTTCGAAAAGCGGCTCGTCGCGCTTTACCTCATCGCCGACCTTCTTGAGCCATTTCGACAACGTCCCTTCGGCGATCGACTCGCCCATCTGGGGCATGATGATATCTACAAGCGCCACCTTGATCTCCTAATCCTTCTCGCGATCCGTCTGGTCCACGCGCCGAAGTCTGTTCAGCGCGAGCACAGGCAGGGTCAGAACACCAATCAACATACCGATAGCGGCATACACGTGCCAATCACAAGCCGGCAGCTCGGGGCCCGGATTGCACCCCCGGAAGCTACCAACAATTTTAGCAACCATCACGCCAAGTATCCCACCGCTGAAGAGCCCTGCGATAGCGGTCACACACCCAACACCGACTCGACGGCTGCCTCGAAATTCGTCAGATGGATCTGGCATCAGTAGGCCGCAAGTCGACGAACCGCTTTGACAATGTCCGCGGTCTGAGGAAGCACGTAGTCCTCGAGCGGCGGCGAATAAGGCAACGGGACGTCCGCAGCAGTGACACGAAGAATCGGAGCATCGAGCCATTCAAACGCGAGCTCATTGATTCTAGCCGTGATCTCTCCCGCGACGCCGCCGGTTCGTGTGTCCTCGTGCACGATGAGAACACGATTGGTCTTCTTAACGGTGTTCACGATCGCTTCGTCATCCATGGGCGCAAGTGACCTGAGATCTATCACCTCGACGCTGATACCTTCTTTCTCGAGCTCCGCTGCCGCCTCGAGCGACTTCCATACAGTTGCAGCGTATGTAATAATCGAAACGTCGGTGCCTTCTCTCGCCGTTCGTGCTTTGCCGATCGGAACCACGTGATCGCCGGTCGGCATCTCTTCCTTGATGCGACGGTAGAGATACTTGTGCTCGAAAAAAAGCACGCAGTCTTCGTCGCGAATTGCTGCCTTCATCAGACCCTTCGCATCACTTGCAGTAGCGGGATAGACCATCTTCAGTCCAGGCGTGTGCAGGAATGCTGCTTCCGGGTTCTGCGAATGAAACGGACCGCCGCGTACGTATCCGCCGCTCGGACCGCGCACGACCATCGGGCACGGAAGCATCGCCCGGTAACGCGCCGTCGCGACGTAGTTCGTGAGCATGTCATAGCCGCACGAGATGAAATCGATGAACTGCATCTCGCAGACAGGACGCATGCCCATGTGCGCCGCACCGGCAGCAGCGCCGATGATCGCTATCTCGGAAATCGGAGTGTCGATGACACGTTTCTCGCCGAACTTCGATTGTAAACCTTCCGTGACCTTGAATGCGCCACCATATGCTCCGATGTCCTCGCCCAGGCAGAAGACATTCTCGTCGCGCTCCATCTCTTCGAACAGAGCTTCACGAATCGCTTCGAGGTAAGTGATCTCAGACATCGTGCGTCCCCCAGCTCGCCGGACGCTCGTTCACTTCAACCGCGGCGCGCACACCTTCGCGGAACCAGAGTGGCTTCTCTTCGGGGGGATCTGCGTAGATACCGACCAACGCGTCCGTTGGCTCGGGCATCGGCGATTTCTCCGCCTCGTCCGTCGCCGAATCAATTTCCGATACTATGCGAGCGTCAATATCCTCGAGTTCCTGCTTCTTGACCCCCATTTCGGACAACGCCCGCGCGTATCGATCGATTGGATCGTTCTCAGCCGCCCATTTCTCGATTTCTCCAGGCGGCACATACGATTGATTGTCGTGTTCGGCGTGTCCCTTTCTTCGATACGTAATCAGCTCGACGAGCGTGACACCTCCGCCTGATCGCGCGCGATCGACGGCTTTCTTCGTTGCTTCGTAGGTCGCAATCACGTCGTTGCCGTCGGCTTGTTCGGACGCAATGCCGTAGCCGATCGCCTTGTCGCGGAGCTCGTTGGCTGCGGTCTGCTTCGACAGAGGTGTCGAGTACGCATAGCCATTGTTTTCGACAACCACGACGAGCGGGCAGCGCTGAACCGCCGCGAAGTTGATTCCCTCGTGGAACGCGCCGGTGGATGTCGCTCCATCACCGACGTAAACCAGTCCAACACGGTCTTCGCCTCGCATCTTGAACGTAAGCGTGACGCCGGCCATTACCGGAACCATGTCACCAAGCTGCGAGATCTGCCCGATAAACCCGCGAACCAGATCGCCGTAGTGAATGTTCAGCTCGCGTCCGCGGGTGGGAGAATCACCCTTCGCCATGTATTGGCGAAGGATCTCCAGCGGCTCAGCACCCTGAACCAGCATCGAACCCAGATTGCGGATCAGTGGCGAAAGGATGTCGCCCCTGGACCGGTCGAGAGCGTACGCGCTTCCAACCGCGTCAGCTTCCTGGCCGAGCGACCGGAACAATCCGCCGACGACTTTGGTTTGACGGTAGAGATTGACCAGACGCTCCTCGAGCGAGCGAGTCAACCTCATGTAGTAGTACAGCTCGAGGCGCTGTTCGCGGGACAATGCTGACTTGTCTGTCGCCCTGGTAATTCCCGTTGATGACGGCGCGTCGCCCATTCTTGTCTGTTTCATTGTTGTGATGCTTGCGTCTTTGATCTGCCGCCAGCGGCGACGTGATTGATGAATTGAAGATGAGCTTCGGCTACGGCGCTCCAGCTGAATCGACGAGCCGACTCGCGAGCGGTAATCGACAAATTTGACCGGCCGTAAGGATCGTCGAGCAGTTTTTCCGTTGCCGCCGCAAGCGCGCCCGGATCCTCGGCCGGAACGAGCACGCCACCGCGCGGCGCGTCTACTACTTCGGGAAGCGATCCAACAGCAGTCGCCACGAGGGGCACCCCAGCAGCCATCGCTTCGGCGGCCGCAAGTCCGAATCCCTCGAATCGCGATGGCATCAGTTGAACCGCAGCAGTCGCGAGAAGCTCGTTTCTCTCCGCATCGGAGACGGCTCCAAGGAGCTTGACGTTCTGCTCGACACCGAGGTCGGCAATCATCGCTTTGATCTTCTCGGCTGACGATCCCCTTCCCGCAATTCGCAGCTCGACCGACGGACGGCGCTTCGCCATTAACTCTACGGCTTGAAGAAGAGTGTCGATGCCTTTGTGAAAAATATCGAGGCGCCCGAAGTACAGGAGGAAATCCTGCGGCCTCCGGCGAATCTCGAACAGCTCTTCAGGCACTCCCGCGCTCACCATGTCGATCGGAATTCCGGACGCGATTTTCTCCGCCGCTTCGCGCGATGATATGCTGGTCGCACTGATACGAGTGGTGCGCCTGAGCATCGCCTTCTCGAGCTGGCCGATCATCCCGGACAAAATTCCGCCCCATCGCATGTGCGCTGTGGGCGCCGTTAGATGATGCAGCACTATTCCTGTCGGCCGGCCAGCCGGCATGAAGAGAGGTGTGTAACCGGAAAAATCAAACAACGC
>JBDUEH010000203.1:0-5135 GCA_040002555.1 Gemmatimonadales bacterium
CATGCATGATCTTGCCGGCCTTCGATCCGACGTCGAGACCAACCTCGTCTATCAGTGTGATCGGTCCTACCGGAAATCCGAAATCGGTGAGCGCCTTGTCGATTGCGTCGATAGCGACGCCCTGATCGAGCAACCGTCCGGCTTCATTGATATAAGGAGTGAGAATTCGATTGACGTAGAAACCAGGACCGTCGCGAACGACGATCACCGTCTTCCCGAGTTTCTTGCCGTAGGCAACCACGCTCGCCGTCACCGAAGGGTGGGTCATCTCGGCGGTTATCACCTCGAGCAGGGGCATCTTCTGAACCGGCGAGAAGAAGTGCATTCCGAGAACACGATCCGGCTCCGACGACGCTTCTGCAATTCGCGTTATCGGAATCGTGCTGGTGTTCGACGCATAAATGGCGGACGGACGAATCACCTGCTCTACCTCTTGAAGCACCTGATGCTTTACATCGATGTCCTCGAACACCGCTTCGATCACGAGGTCAACACTCTCGAAACCGGAATAGTCGGCCGTGCCTCCAAGGAGCGACATCGTATCGGCCATCTGATTGCGCGTGATCTGCTTCTTGACCAGCCGGTCTTTCAGGATCTCACGCACAGCGGCGAACCCTTTGCCAACGCGCCCGTGATCGGCATCCTTGATTCGCACGAGCGTTCCCTGCTGAATCGCGATCGACGCGATTCCGGCCCCCATGAATCCAGCACCGAGTATCCCAACCTTGTTGATCGGCATCAGTGACGACGGGTCGCCGTCCACGCCTTCAACACCCGGATCTTTTTTCAGCGCAGTCGTCGCGAAGAACAGGAAGATCAGCTGCTTCGAGACTTCGGTCATCGCCATTTCGCCGAAGAGGCGAGACTCCTCGCGATAACCTTTGCTCGGTCCGCCGCTCAATCCCGCAGCGACTGCATCGATGGCGGCGAGTGGCGCCGGATAGTGACCGCCCGTTTTCTTCAGCGTCTCTTCGCGCGCCTTCTTGAGAACGATTCGGCGTCCCGCGGGATTTTCGTCGAGCAAAAATCCCGTCATGCCGCCGCTGTGCTTTTCGTGTCTCAGCGTCCCCTCGGCTATTTCATGCGCGCGCTGGATTGCGATCTTCTTCAGGATAGACGGATGTACGAGCTCGTCAACGAGGCCAATCTGAAGCGCCTTCTTCGCGCGGATGTTCTTGCCGGTGAGAATCATGTCGAGCGCGGCGCGAACACCGATCAAGCGGGGCAGACGCTGCGTTCCACCCGCGCCTGGAATGAGTCCGATCTGGACTTCGGGAAGCGCGAGAACTGTTTTCGGATGATCTGTCGCGATGCGATAGTGCGACGCAATCGCGAGCTCCACTGCACCGCCCATCGCAGCGCCATGAATTGCGCAAATGAGAGGTGTCCGCATCTCGTGGATCGAATCGAGCAACAATTGTCCGTCGTGGCTCAGACGCTCGGCTTCAGCCGCCGACTTCAACTCGAGAAATTCGTCGATGTCGGCACCGGCAATCCAGCTGTCTTTCTTCCCGCTCAGCAGAACCGCAGCCCGGACATTCAGATCGCGCTCGAGCCGATCGAACAGCGCAACGACCTCGTCCTTCAGTCCGCGATTGAACTTGTTGACGGGCGATCCCGGCAGATCGAGCGTGATGACTGCGACGCCATTGCTGATCTCGGTGTTCAGGGCGTAGGGCGATGTCATACGTCACGCTCCACGACCATCGAGAATCCCATTCCGCCGGCCGCGCAGACCGTCATCAATCCGTACCTGCCGCCGCGTCGCGCGAGCTCGTTCAACAACGTTACCGTGATCCGCGATCCTGTCGCGCCGAATGGATGTCCGATCGCGACTGATCCGCCCATCACGTTCAATCTCGACAGATCCACTTCCCCGACCGGCTCCGAGAATCCCGCGCGCTCAGCCCAGTACTGCGATTTGAATCCTTCGAGATTCGACAAGACCTGAGCCGCAAAGGCCTCATGCATCTCGACTAGATCCATGTCCTTCAAAGTCAGTCCCGCCCGTGCGAGCGCCACCGGAGCGGCAAGCACCGGCGCCTGAAGAAGCTGCTCACCCGGATCGAGCGCCGCATATGCATACGACTTGATGTATCCGAGTGGCTCGTAGCCGAGTGATTTCGCCTTCTCTTCGCTCATGAGAAGGACGCAGGCTCCGCCGTCCGTAAGGGGAGACGAGTTGCCCGCGGTGACACTTCCGTATCTGCGATCGAAGACGGGCTTCAGCGCTGCGAGTTGTTCGTAACTCGCGTCGGCGCGGATCCCGTTGTCCGACGATACCGAACTCTCGTACCTCGGCGGCACGTAGACCGTCATGATTTCCGCGGTGAGTCTCCCGTCGGCAGTGCCAGCGGCTGCAAGGCGATGCGATCTCAAAGCGAGATGATCTTGATCCTCACGCGAGATGTCATTGAGCTTCGCCATCTTCTCGGCCGACTGACCCATCGTCTCACCGGTTGATGGCTCCGCGATAGCCGGAGTGATCGGAATGAGATCCTTGGGACGAACACGTGCCAACGCTTTGACGCGACCGGCCATCGTCTTCGCTTTCGACGCTAAGACGAGCGCTTCGGCCATTCCGGCGGAGTGAAGAATCGGAACGTGCGACAACGATTCCGCACCACCGGCGATCGCGACATCGACGTGTCTAAGAGCGATCTGATCGGCCGCATCGGTGATGGCCTGATTGGCCGATGCGCATGCGCGGCTGACGCTGAACGCCTGCACACCTTTCGGCAGCAGCGGCATGAGTGCGACTTCGCGCGCGATGTTCGGCGCGACGACGGACGGAACAACGGTTCCGAACACCAGCATCTCGACTTCTTTCCCGCTCAAGTTCGTCCGCTGAATCAGCTCGGCCACACAAAGTTTGCCGAGCTCTATGGCGGATATCGACTTAAAAGCAGTACCCGCCTTTGTGAACGGGGTTCGCACTCCGGCGACGATGGCGACGCGACGACCATTTCCAAACGTGGGCATGACGGGAACTTAGGCGGCGGGTGGGTATCTTTCTAGGATGCAGCGCTCCTTCGCGGCTCTCGAATCGACGGTCTTCGATGTGCTCGTGATTGGAGGGGGGATCACGGGCGCGGGTATCGCCCGTGACGCAGCGATGCGTGGATTGAGTGTCGTGATCGTCGATAAGGGTGATTGGGCTGGTGGCACTTCGAGCCGGTCATCGAGACTGATCCACGGAGGCATTCGTTATCTCGAGCACGGCCAGATCGGACTCGTGCGCGAGTCGGTGCGAGAGCGGGAGACGTTGCTTCGCATTGCTCCGCATCTGGTGAAACCGCTCGAGTTCACCTGGCCCGTCTATCGGGGAGCCCGACTCCCGAAGTGGAAGCTTCGCGCAGGGCTGACCGCTTACGATCTGCTCGCCGGAGTGGGACGTCTTCGCCGACATGACTCACTCAAGACCGCTGAAGTTCTTAACCACGAGCCGATGCTTCGGCGCGATTCGCTAGTTGGCGGGGCGAGCTATTTCGACGCATCAACTGACGACAGCCGCATTACTCTTGCCAACGTACAGAGTGCCGTAGCTCACGGGGCGATTGCAGTCAGCTACGCGCGAATCTCGGCAATGGCGGAGTCAGCGACAAAACCCGGCGGAGTTATTGCCCGCGACCAGCTTTCCGACGCGGAGCTTCACGTGCGCGCTCGCGCGGTGATCAGCGCTACAGGGCCGTGGCAGGCGCAGGGAACGAAAGGCTGCCACATCGCTGTTCCGAGGCAGCGAATCGGCAATCGCTCGGCCGTTACGCTCATCTCCCCCATTGATGGTCGCGTGATGTTCGTAATTCCCGCAGGTGATCAGGCGATTGTTGGGACCACCGACACATTTACTCGCGACAAGCCCGAGCAAGTGCGCGCGACGAAAGAAGATGTTGACTACCTGCTTGCGTCTGCCAACGCGTATTTCCCGGATGCTCGACTCAAGAATGAGGATGTGGTCGCCGCTTGGGCCGGAATTCGGCCGCTTGCTTCAGCCAATGGCTCGACAAATCCTTCGAGTATTTCGCGCGAGCACCACGTAGAGCGAACCGCAAAAGGGATGATCTCGGTGAGCGGAGGGAAGCTCACGACCTATCGATCGATGGCGGCCGAGGCCGTGGATTTGTTGTTCGAAGAATTGGGCGAAAAGCGGCAGGTGTGTCGTACCGCCGAAGAGGAGCTACCTGGGCGCGACAGAAATGAGCGTCGCGCGGCGATCGAGGCCGATGATCCTGACCTCGCGCGATCAGTGATTCACGGCCTTCCGTACACCTGCTCGGACGTGGCGCTCGCCGTTACGGACGAGATGGCCGTAACGCTCGCAGACGTGATGGTCCGGCGCACGCACATTGCGTTCGAGCTGGCGGACCACGGCGTGTCGGCGGCGGCGGCCGTCGCGAAAGTGATGGCGAAGATACTTCGCTGGGGCGACAGGAGAATTCTCTCGCGTGTCGACGAATATTCCCGCGAGGTGGATCGTCTGTTCGGAGCTCGCGGGCCGGCCTGAAACGGTCGGAAGCTCCCTATCTCAAACGTCGTGGATCGTCTTGATTTTCATGATCTTGAGACGACGAATCATCGCTGGAAGCTTGAGAATCGTCGTTTCGCCGACGGACTTTCCAACCAGCGCAAGTCCGATTGGCGATGACATGCTGACGTGCCCTTCCTCGAATTCAACCGAGTCGCCGAAGACGAGACTATAGGTCTCCTTCGCCCCTGACTTTTCATCTTCCACGATCACCACGGAGCCGAGGCCAACGCGATCGGACGGAATCTGGGAGACATCGATCGAGGAAAGCTTGCTGAGTCGCTGTCTAAGCTGACCAAGTCTGGCCTGGACGAACTGCTGGCGCTCGAGGGCAGCCTTGTACTCGCTGTTCTCGCGGAGATCGCCGTGCTCCACGGCTTTTCGGATCTCTGCTGGCAACGTCACGTTCAGCTCGTGCTGAAGCTTCTCGGATTCTGCGCCGAGCGTGGCTTTGAGCTTGTCGATCATCGGGGATGAGACTTGTTTCACGGTCAACTGAACGCAGCCTTGAGGGAGGAAAAACCGAGCGCCCGTTCTGTTTGGACGGGCGCTCGGTATTGGAACCTAACTCGCCGTTGAATCACCGCAATCGGGCGCTGGATCTTCTAGA
>JBDUEH010000204.1:0-5108 GCA_040002555.1 Gemmatimonadales bacterium
TCTCGCGTGAACAGCGCGCCGTCTCCAGCCATGGCATCACTCAGCAGCCGCTGGTACGGCATCTCGGCGCCGAGCAACTCCTCGACGAGGTAGAGCTCTTTTTGGTCGCCGACGAACTCCTTGCCGGATCGCTTTACGCGCGCGGCAAGCGCGATTGCGGCATTCGGCGAGATACGAAAGCGCAGATAGTTTGCGAGACCGGCGCCCGGATTCGAATCGCCAAACAAATTCGATGGCGGAGGCTTGAGCTCGACAATCACCTCCGACGCGGTCTCCGGGAGACACTTACCGGACCGCAGGTACCAAGGCACCCCTTCCCATCGCCACGAATCGATGAAGAGCCGCAGAGCGCAATAGGTCTCGACATCGGAAGTTCTCGCCACGTGGGGGACCTTGCGGTAGCCGTTGTATTGGCCGCGCACCAGATCGCGAGACGTGAGTGGCCTCATCGCTTCGAACACCTTGGCCTTCTCCGTATGAACCGCGCCATAGTTCCGGTCGACGGGTGGTTCCATTGCCAGGAGGGCGACGATTTGAAACATGTGGTTCTGGATTACGTCGCGCAGGCAACCGGCCGTCTCGTAAAACGCGCCGCGATCGTGGACGCCGAAGCGTTCTGCAAGGGTGATCTGCACGCTCGCAACGTAGTTGCGGTTCCAGATCGGCTCAAGAAAGGAGTTGGCGAATCGGAAGTAGAGAATGTTCATGATCTCTTCCTTCCCCAAATAGTGATCAATCCGGAAGATCGAATCCTCCGGAAATACGGCGTGAGCTACGGCGTTGAGCTTGCGCGCCGAAGCGAGATCACGACCAAACGGCTTCTCGACTATGACGCGCGCCTGGTCCGCCAGGTTCGCGGCTCCGAGCCCTTCGATCACAGTGGCGAAAAGTTCAGGCGGAATGGCCAGATAGTGCGCGGGCCGCTGTGCCTTGCCGAGCGCCTGCTTGAGTTTCGAGAACGTAGTCGAGTCCGTGTAGTCGCCGGACACGTACCCTAACAGGGCCAGCAGGCGTTTTAGTGTGCCCCGATCAACCGGGATTCCGGACCCTTCGATACTCTCTGCGGCGAAGCCTCGCAGGTCGTCAACGCTGATTGGAGGAAAGGCCACACCAATGACGGGAACGTCGAGCGCGCCGATCTTCACCATTGCGTAGAGTGCGGGAAAAATTTTCTTGTGCGCCAAGTCCCCCGTGACGCCAAACAGGACCAGCGCATCGGAAGGCGCCGGACTGGCGTTGACCTTTTTCATCTCGGGTTGCGCCGGCGAACGGACGCCTGCGTTGTCATGCTCCCTCTCTCGTCATGGTTGTGCCCGCTCGAAGATTGCCGCCCATTCCTGATAGCGCTGGGCGATGCGCGAAACGGCTTCCGCGCGGGTCGAACGAGTCGCAAGGAAATCGGCGACCGCGTCCCAGAACGTTGTGCGTCCTACAGCGAAGCCGACGAACCCCGGGACAGAGGCAGCAGTTTCGAGCCACTCAACCACCTTCTTCTCATCGGCGCCGCGGCCGAGCACGATGCAGCCAACGTCACTCCGGCCTCCGCGCTTCGCCATCGCAACAATCGCCGTGCAATCGTCGCGGCGCTCGAGCCCCTCGATCTTCCAGATGTCAGGCTCGACACCAGCGTCCTGGAGCGCGCGGATAGTGTCGAGCATCAACGCCGGCCGCAGGTCAAGATCGTAGCTCGCCTGCTTCCCATCGACCCGTGCCATCTGCGCCGGCGTCGCGGGTACCAGCAACTCGAACATGAGTGGCTGACCCGCGCTGCGGCAGTAGTCGGACAGTTGCACAAGCCGGGCTGTCTGCCGCGCGTTCAACGCTGCGTCGCCCTCCGGATTGTAGCGAACCAGCGCCTTGGCGAACGTTGGGGCAACCGCCTCGATATGCGCACCGAACTCGTCAGCGAACTCGAACTCGAACTCTTCGGATCCGCTGATCTCGGTCGAGACGGCAGTGACGTAACCCTCGCTTGCTGCATCGCGAAGAATCGCCATGCCGAACTCTTCGTCCACCAGAATACCTGCGCGGTCCTTCGGCAGCCCGTTGGCAATCGCCTCGCGGAAACCGTCGTAAATGACCCGCTTGCTGTCGGTCACCGCCGCGTGCTGATCTGCCGTTAGCGGCGGCGTGAAGTGGTGCATGCCAGAGACGTACGAATGCCGATGATCGAACGGCAACAAATAGAGTGGCTTTCCGGCGACGTAGCTCATGAATCTCTCACATGCAAATCTCCATCTTGATCAGACCGCGAGAGCCAGCCCCCGCTAAAGCCGGCAGCAAGGAGGCCGGCAACGACATGCGGATTCTCGCGCAGCAGGTTCCAGATCAACGCCGAGCGATAGTTCTCGATCATCACCACGATTGGTCCCTGGTTCAGCCCGCAATGGTACGGCGACACCCACCCGTGCACGGAGCCGCCAGGATCCGGAAAGGTTGGATTGTATGTAGTCTTGAATCCGTAGGGATTGTCGCCGCCGAGGCAGAGGCGCCACATGTGTTGCATGGTGGGCAGGACGATCTCTGGTGCAAAAGGAAGCGACGCGACAACTCCCCACGGCGCCAGCGTTCCGTCATCCGGCCCATCGGGAATGCCACGGGCGAGATAACCGAAAAACTCGCGCTCGATACCTCCAACTGCACGCTTCACGGGCCCTGGGCCGTCGGTTGCCGTGGTTCCCCAAACGGTTTCGCCGTACAGCGCGAATCCGTGAGGATTGCGAATCGCATATTGCTGCTGTGCGAAAGTAGCGCGTCGGCTATTCTCGAAATAGTCGCTGCTGTGCTGGCGCATGTACGCATCCTGAATGCCGCGAAAGTCGATCCACACGTGACTGAGCTGATGGATGAAGAGCGGCCCGGCGTACAGGAGGGAGGTATCGTAGACCGTCCGCCACTCATACGTTGACGTCCATGCGAGGTAACTCTCCCGAGGGATGGGATGCGTGTCCGACCCAAGGGCGAGCAGGTACAACACAAGGGCTTCGTCGTAGCCTTCCCACCGGTACGGCAGAAATCCGATCTCGGGTTTCCATCCGTGCGTCAACGTCTGGCCCCCATCGAGTGCCCACTGCCAGTCGACGCGCGCATAGAGCTGTTCGCTCAACTCGCGGATTTCACGTTCCACGTCGCCGTCTCCGCCGAAGTACGCGCCGGCGGTAAGCATTCCGGCGATGAGCAGCGCCGAATCGACGGTCGACAACTCGCACTCCCAGGTCCGCGCCCCGGTTTGCATGTCGAGAAAATGATAGTAGAACCCGTGATACCCTGTGGCGTCAGCCTCGGGCCCTTGTTTGCTCCTCCAGAAAAAGCGTAGCGCGGCAAGCGTGCGTTCCGCGGCGTGTTTCCGTGAGATGTATTCGCGTTCAACAGCGGCTGGGTAGCTCGTAAGCGCAAGTCCTACTGCCGCGATGCTCGATGGTGCGCCAGCCCGGGTGGTGTCAACCACCAATCCATTGAGAGGATTCGTTTCGTGAACGAAGTACGTGAACGCTCGACGCTGGACATCGTCAAGCAGGCGCAATTCCTCATCAGCCGGACGGAGTGTTTCGTTCAAAGCTCCGGCACGCGGCGCTTATTCATCTCAGCGGTTACAGATCGGACGGCGATCATTTCGACGCCTGCTGCTCCGCGTGGCCGCCGAACTCGGAGCGCATGGCGGACAAGATACGGTCCTGGAAATCAGCCTGTCCGCGCGAGGTGAATCGCGCAAAGAGCGCCGCGGCGATCACATTTGCCGGCACCGCTTCGTCGATCGCAGCCTCGAGCGTCCATCGCCCTTCGCCTGAATCCGACACGCGGCCCTGAAAATTGTCGAGGCCGGGGTCCCCGGCGAGAGCGGCGGCCGTGAGGTCGAGCAGCCACGAGGCGATGACACTTCCGCGGCGCCAGACTTCCGCGACATCTGCCATGTCGAGGTCGTACTGGTACGCCGCAGGGTCGCGCAGCGGTGTCGTCTCTGCATCGGCCTCTGCCGCTGCTGTCTTCCCGATATTCGCGTGTTTGAGAATGTTCAACCCCTCTGCGTAAGCGCCCATCATGCCGTACTCGATTCCGTTGTGAACCATCTTCACGAAATGCCCGGCTCCGTTTGGACCGCAGTGGAGATAGCCTTGTTCCGCCGTCGGGTTTCGTCCTTCGCGCCCGGGAGTCTTCGCTGAGGAGCCAGCGCCTGGAGCGAGCGCCGCGAAAATTGGATCGAGGCGTTGCACAATTCCGGGCTCGCCGCCGATCATCAGACAATACCCGCGCTCGAGGCCCATGACACCGCCGCTCGTTCCGCAGTCAACGTGATGCATGTTCGCATCGGCGAGCCGCCTGGCCCGCGTCAAGTCGTCGCGATAGTACGAGTTTCCACCGTCCACCACGACGTCGCCAGTGGCCAGCTTAGGCAGAAGCTTGTCGAGCGTGTCGTCCACAACGGCTGCCGGCAGCATCAGCCACACGGTTCTTGGTGTCGAGAGCTGCCCGACGAAGTCGTCCAGCGTGGAGGCACCGCTTGCGCCCTCGGCCGTAAGCGCCTGCACCGCCTTCGGCTGAGCGTCGTACACCACACACGCGTGGCCGCCCCGCATGAGACGACGCACCATGTTCGAGCCCATTCGCCCAAGGCCAATCATCCCTATCTGCATAAAATGCCTCCAATTACCGTTAAGAACATCCGCGACTAAGCACAGCCTTCAGGGCTCATCGTCCCTTGCGCTCGAGCGTCACTACTCGGCCGTCGGTATCGCCCACGAACACAGTGTCTGCCGTACCGAGAAAGAGACCCGTGTCGACGACGCCGGCGATCGCGCGCATTGCCGTTTCGAGCGCGCGCGCGGCACTCGGATCGCTGACCGGCTCGGTCACCGAACAGTCGAGTGTAAAGTTGCCGTTCTCGGTGAGGAAAGGTCGCGTGCCGTCTGGGTCAGTCCTCGTCCGGACCACAAGGCCGAGCGCTGTGAGCTGCCTGGTCACCGGCCCGCGCGCCAGAGGAATCACTTCCACAGGGATCCGGCCGCGCTCACCGAGCGTGGCAACCAGCTTCTCTCGCCCGACCAGGATCAACTGACGCGCGGAGGCAGCGGCCACAATTCGCTCCTGAACGAGCGCACCGCCCCAACCCT
>JBDUEH010000205.1:0-5102 GCA_040002555.1 Gemmatimonadales bacterium
AGGAACTGTTCGCTACGTCGCAGCTCGGTCTCGAGCCCATAGGATTCGTCGATTCAGACGCATCCAAACATGGCCACATGCTGGCCGGTTTGCCGGTATTTGGACCGCTCGCTCACATCCCGGAGATCGTCGAGCGCTTCGGAGTCGCGGAAATCATCATTGCGATGCCGTCGGCGCCAGGCACAGTCATTAGACAGGTCGTCCGCGCTGCACTCAGCTGCGGCATTCCGACGAGGACCGTTCCAAGCCTTCCCGAGATCATCTCGCGCCAGGGCAACGCCACGGGCCTTCGCGAGGTCGAGATTCAGGATCTCCTCCGCCGCGACGCAGTGGAGACCGATCTTGCCGCTGTCGCCGAGCTCGCCACGAGCGAGACGGTTCTCATTACGGGTGCCGGTGGATCCATTGGAGCCGAGCTCTGCCGCCAGCTCGCCCGTCTTGCACCATCACGACTGGTTCTGCTCGGACACGGTGAGAACTCGATCTTCGACATCTTCCAGGAGCTGTCTCTGACGTTCCCGGACGTGGAGATCGTTCCGGTAATTGCCGATGTTCGCGACCGTCCGCGGATCGCGCACATTTTCAATCTCTATCGTCCTCACGCCGTCTTCCACGCAGCCGCGCACAAGCATGTGCCACTCATGGAAGACAATGTTCTCGAGGCCGTAACGAACAACGTCGCGGGAACGCGCAACGTTGTGGACGCCGCGATCGACGTGAGTGTTCAGCACTTCGTATTGATCTCTACAGACAAGGCAGTGCGTCCCACGAGCATCATGGGCGCGACGAAGCGCATCGCGGAGCAGCTCGTGCAGCACGCCGCGACAAAGCATCACCGCAACTTCGTCTCAGTGCGTTTCGGCAACGTCCTCGGCTCACGTGGATCGGTTGTGCCGACATTCCTGCGTCAAATCCGCGCTGGTGGTCCGGTAACTGTCACGCATCCCGAGATGCGCCGTTACTTCATGACCATCCCGGAAGCCGTGCAGCTCGTGCTTCAGGCCGGCGCGCTGGGCCGCGGCGGTGAGGTGTTCGTGCTCGACATGGGCGAGCAGATCAAGGTCGTCGACATCGCAACCGATCTCATTCGGCTGTCAGGACTCGAAGTTGGTGCCGACATCGAGATCAAGTTCAGCGGCGTTCGTCCTGGCGAAAAGCTGTACGAAGAGATGTTCTTCACAGCCGAGAATGTGTTGCCGACGGATCACCCGAAGGTGCTGCGCGCTCGCAATGGGTTGCTTGCTGAAGGGACCGTCAAGAAGATCGATACGCTCACGCGGGCCACCGATGCCGGCAAGACCGAAGATGAGATTCGGAGACTTCTTCAGACGCTCGTTCCGGACTTCCATCCTCACGGACCATCGTCGCATGAAGAAGAGATTGTTCGCCCGAGTGAGGGAGTTCGTCGGGCATAAAGTAGTTGACTCTGAACTCAAAAACTGAATAACTGCCATCTCTCAACTCTTGACTGAGTGACTGAGCCCTGAGCACTGAGCGGAAACTGAGATCGTCGGTTCCCGCTCAGTTTTCAGTTTGATGAGTCAAGAGTAGAGAGATGGCAGTTACCGAGTCTTCGAGTTTAGAGTTGCTGCGGCTGAACGATTTTTTGAGTGGCCGAATTGTGGCTTCTTCCGCGAGATCATTCTAGCATCCCTTGATGCAGGATTATCCGTCGAGCCTTGGGCCAATCGAGCCGCTTTCAACCGTCAATCCAACGATTGCTACCAACGCAAGTGATGTGACGAGCATCGCTGCGTTGCGACGCTTTTCATCTCCGAACCTGATCGGCACTTCTATGAGGCGATACGTCAGAACCGAGAGAACTGCCGAGATCGCGATAACGACAGCCATTGCTGCGGCGACAGCGCGTGTCGCTCAATGATCCGGGCAAGCACGATCAACGGCGAGTGCCACAGATACAGCGGATAACTCACCAGACCAACGAAACACGAGCGCGCTGTTGGAGAGAATCCACTTGTTGACCCACGCCTCCCTGCCCGCCGCGATTATAGACGCTGTCGCGATCACTGGAAGCGTTGCCCACCAGCCTGGCCACGGCGTGTCGCGCTTGAGCACGACGAACATTGTCGAGAAGCGTGACGCCACCGAACGACAACGCATTCCTTGTCAGCATCGATCGCGCGTCGATCTCGCGCGCTTGTGAACTCATGCCGGCGTGAACGAGCAGTCCGCCAATCATGATTTCCCAGAGTCTCGCAACCGACGAATAGAACGCCGCTGCGCCGAGCGATTGAGCGTGAGCAAGCAGGTTCAACACGAATGACGTAACAAGCACCGCAATCACAGTCGCACGAACATTCCACCGTTTCTTCCAAGCGAACCACGCAAGCACGGGCCAGCCGAGGTAGGCCGTCGATGTCTGCCCGGTACGACGCGTTTCCGGTGGGCGTAGTCAGCGTGAGCCTCGGAAAGGCCAGAACATGGATCGGGCTTCCGGCCCTACTCCAGGGCTGCCGCAGGCAGGGCAATGCGGCGCGGAAGCCAGCCGTCACGCTCGCCGATTGTACGAAGTATGTCGATCATCCTCGCCGTGCGCAGCGCCCTTCCCTGCCCCGTCAGATGGAACCGCGTATCGAAGAACAAGGAATCCGCAAAGACAAAATCCTTCGCCGTCCCGACGAAAGGCATCCTCGAATCCTTTCCGATCCTGCCTCGTAGCAAATCGATCGCCTTATCGGACATCGCGTACGCTCGCGCCATGTATGACGGGAACATGAAGTAGCTTCGCGCTCCGACCTTCACCGCCTCATCCGCGACGCTGTTCAGGTCATCAATCGTTCTGGAATTGAACGTCTTGAGCGACGGAAGCTCTTTCACGTAAATCGAATCCGGATCCTTCCCCTTTCGACCGAGGTGGCTGATCACATCGCCGCGGTCGTTAAACGAGTGGCGGTTGTAGACCGGATTAGTGTCAGGCGGATAGAACTGATTCTCGCGCCCCACTGCCGCCGCCGCAACATGAAGAAATGCCCGCCGTGCATTCTCGGCCCGCGGGCGAAGTACGACGTCCACGATCGAGTAGGACTTGATGAAATCGCCAATGCGATCAGCTGGCGCGTAAAGAAGCGCCGTGTTCAGCGTGTTGTCGCCGTTCGCAAAATTGCCGTAGAACTGGTCGTATTCTGGCACAACAACCACGACGTCGCCACGCTTGATGTACGGCTTCACCTGCGCAAGCATGTAGCGAAGACCAAGCTTCGCATAGAGGCCCATGTTGACGACATGGACCTGCAACGAGTCTTCCATCATACGGCTGTCGATTCCGAAGGCGAGGTTCGATCCGCCCACGAGAATGACCTTCGGTGATGGAGTGTTCCGGATCAGCCGGTCTTTTTCGAGTACTGCCGCTATGTAGTCGTTATCGACTTTCCTCACGTCGTATTGGCTGGTAGCCACGCCGGTTATGACCACCGCGAGGACGAGGAGCCCGATGCGAACGATGAGCTTCTTCATGCTCTCAGAGCCCACTCGACCGAAACGAGGAGAATCGCCCCAGGCAGCAAGGGAGAGACCGCCAGGATGTAGCGCTTAAGTGGCATCTCGACGAACGATACAAGAAGCATCCCCGAAGCAAGAAAGAGTAATGCGATAGTGCAAAACGCTATCGCTCGCTGAAGCTCAGATACTTCCGAGGGCTTCCCTTTCACCAGCCGCGACCAGAAAACAGACACGCTCATGGCGGCACAAGCGAAACAGGTAAACAACGGGTACACGGTTCCCAGGAGCCTCCCTTTCGTCACCGCCCCTGACGCCGAGAGTGGATGAAGCAGGCCCTCGGACTGACGACGAGAATGACTGCCGCCAACGCAACCCATCCAACTCTCGCATGTTGATTGCCCAAGCAGATACCGCAACGTTGTACCTGATCTGAGTCCAGGCGACACTAGGAAGATTGCCAAAGGACACGTCAACACCAGGAAGAGGAACGCGGGTGGCGACAATGAGGCTGCAGTAATTGCAACTGCGAGAAGGATGTTCCTCCCGATTGTCGGTCCTCGAGCTGCAATGAGCAGCGTGAGCGCGGCTGCTGCGATGAACACACTGACGGTGACCACCTCGGTCATCATTTGAGAAGTGTATTCCCACAGTATGCCGGCCACGGCCAGCGGGGCGGAGATCAACAGCGCTTCCCACGGCTTGAAGCCTGACACTTGAGCGACAAGAAAGAGAACGATCGCGGAAAAAGCAGATAGGGAGAACTGAACGTAGGGAAGCAGCGCGTAGTCCCCACCTATCGCTCGCGTTACCCTGAGAATTGCCGGATATACGGGTGTGCGTGACGCGGAGAGCGCGATAATCAGGACAAACAGACAAGCGATCGAACCCGGAGCAGACCTTCGCGCAGCCGCTACGCTCGCCAACGCCATCAGAACTGAAAGTAGATAAAGGCCTTCGCTTCGCCGCTGATGCCGAGGAACCAGATTGACATGCAGACTGCGTAGTACGCCGGCCATCTCACCCACGCGGGCTGTGCCCTGAATTTCTCTGCAACGCTAATGACACCGCGTTGTGCCTCGAACCACATCAATGATGCGATCAGCAGTACATCGAACGCGACCTCGATCTTCGTAATTCCCTCGGCCCGCAGAATATCCGGAAGCACCTGATGAGGGACGGGGCGATGCAGAGAAGCGCTTATGACGTGTATCGCGTCGGCAAGATTGTTGGCACGGAAGAAAATCCATGCGAAGGTCGTCAGCCCAAACGTGATGAGGATTCTCACGACGTTATGAAGTGCCGGCCGCAGCGCGAGCCCAACCGCTCGTGCAACTGACGCACGAAGATTAACTGTCATCAACGACACTATCAGATAGAAACCGTGGAGCGCTCCCCAGATCACGAACGTCCAGTTCGCGCCATGCCATAACCCGCTGATCAGAAACGTGATGAAGAGATTGTAGTACCACCGCGACCGCACGACGCGGTTTCCGCCTAGCGGGATGTAAACGTAATCGCGGAACCAACTCGACAACGAGATGTGCCAGCGGCTCCAGAACTCGCTGATCGATCTCGCGAGATAAGGCCGGTCGAAATTCCTCATGAGCTTGAACCCCATCACCTCGGCCGCACCGATCGCCATG
>JBDUEH010000206.1:0-5087 GCA_040002555.1 Gemmatimonadales bacterium
GCAGGGGAATCCAATTCCCGGTGCTAACGTCGTGTTCCCGTCACTCGGTGTAGGGGTTGGCACAAACACGAATACAGAGGGCAGTTATATCGTCAGTCTCCCAAACAATCGCGCGGGCCAGTCGGTGGTTGTCACCGCACGCAGAATCGGGTTCACGCCGTTCTCACGCACGATCACGATCGGTTCCGGATCGCAGACGCAGAACTTTACGCTTACGATGGACGTGCGACGTATCGACGATGTCGTCGTTACCGGTGTGTCCGAAGCAACGTCAGCGAAGAATCTGACGATCTCGGTTGGAAGGGTTGGAGCGGCCCAGCTGAAGGACGTGCCTGCCGTTTCTCCGGCGACCGCACTTGCCGGCAAGGTTGCGGGAGTACGCGTGTCGTTCACACAGGGACTTCCAGGATCTTCACCAGCTATTCGCGTCAGGACATCGACCAGTCTCAACGTTGGGGCCAGTGGATTTGTTAACCGCTCTGGTGGACCCCTTGTCCTCGTCGACGGTGTGATCTCAAAGAACGGACTGGCCGATCTCAACGGCAACGACATCGAGTCCATCGAAGTGCTGAAAGGCGCAGCTTCGGCCAACACGTACGGCTCGGATGCGGCCGACGGCGTCATCGCTGTGACAACGAAACGCGGAAAGGACTCGCCAGAAGGCAAGGTGAGCTTCCTCACCCGCAACGAGTTCGGTACAAGCTCGATCGAGCACCTCGTTCCACTGCTCGCGCATCATCCGGATTCGCTCGATGCGAGCGGACAGTTCGTATTGACTTCGGCCGGACAGCGGATCGTCAAGGCGGATCGGTATGCCGACAAATCGTATCCCGCCGGGACATATCGCGACCAGCTCAGGGAAAACCTGCGTAGCGGACAGAACGTCACCAACTACGCTCAGATCGCCACGCGCCGCGGAAACACGAACTTCTCGACGTCGTTCAGCCGTGATACCGATCGCGGAATTCTGCCACTTCTGGATGGTTTCAAGCGACAGAACATGCGGCTTAACCTCGACCAGGGACTCGGCCTCAAGGCTGACATGTCCGCCGCATTCACCTACGGTCTCTCGACGAGCGATCAGACTCCTACGGTGCAGGCAGGCTCAGGAAGCACGTTCTTCACGCTTCTTCAGTCTCCGCCCGACGTTGACCTCACGTATCCCAACGGTGTGGGTACCACGAAGTACTCCCCAGTTCTTCCGGCGTCAACGACAGCCGGGAGCTCGCGGGGAAATCCGCTCTATGATCTGGCTAACCGGAGCTATAACGACAGGCGCCAGCGGCTGATCGGTTCCTTCTCCGGCAGGTATCGCCCGTTCACATGGCTGACGCTCGACGGAAACTACGGAACGGACCGCCTCGACCAACGCGTGTCGGATTTCTATGATCGCGGACTCTTATCAACGAACGCGACAACTACCGAAACGCCGGGTCTCGGCACGTATTCTATTCAGACGACTAACTCCGTCGCATCAAACACACAGGCGAATGCGACGACGAATTTCACGCTTGGAAAGGTTCATTCAACAACGCGTCTGACGTATTTGTACGAAGACGAGCGCAACAATTTCTTCGGCGTCGGCTTCAGCAAACTCGCAATCGGATCGGTTCCCGACATTCAGGCCGCAGATCCGACGTCACTCACTGGACTGGGCGACGGTTCTGCAAACGGATCCCAGGTGCAGCAGATACGCACGATCAACGGTTTCATTACGCAGAACTTCAACTATGGGGATCGCTACCTCGTCCAGTTGCTTGGGCGCCGGGATGGTTCATCCCTGTTCGGTGCAGCCAATCGCTGGAAGAATTTCTACGGAATTTCAGGAGCCTGGAGAATATCTCAGGACTTCCACATTCCCGGTTTCCAGGAGTTGAAGATTCGCGCGGCACGCGGCACTGCAGGACTTCGACCCGGATTCGAATATCAGTATGAGACCTACTCGGTCAATTCCGGTGCGCTGAGCAAGAACACGATCGGAAACAAGGATCTGCAGCCAGCAGTGCAGACTGAGAACGAGTTTGGAATCAACGCCAGCTTCCTCGATCGCTTCGACGTCGAATACGTCAAGTCGGATCGTCACACCGATGGTGCCTTCCTGCTCGTTCCGCTTTCCATCGGCCAGGCAGGTGGTTTCCTCGGCCAGTGGCAGAACGCAGCTCGCGTAGGCGGCCGCACTTTCGAGGGATCGCTCAACACGCGAGTGATTCAACGACCGAACTTCTCCTACAACTTCACGCTTACAGCCGAGAAAGCGCGTCAGAAGATTGACTTCCTCAATCGTGCTCCATTCCGTGTCGGATCAGCGTCGCAGAATCAGAACATCTTCTTTTACAAGAGCGGCGAAGCACTCGGCGTGATCTACGGACAGCGCTGGGTACGCAACATTGCCGAGCTAGCGGACAATCCGCTGAACGCGGGGGTGAATCTCGACTCTGCCTATGAAATCAACGACGACGGTTACGTCGTCGCCAAGGGATCGCGTGGCACGGCCAAAGAGCGAGTGATTGCCTATGTCGACAAGAACGGAAGCAACAATGTAAAGATCGGAGACGTGAATCCTGACTACTCATTCGGATTCGCGAACACGATTCGCGCCGGTGGCTTCACCTTGTACGGCCTGTTGGACGGCACCCGTGGCGGAAGCATCTACAACTTCACGAAGCAGTGGATGTTTCAGGACATGCGTCATGCTGCTCTTGATCAGTCCGCCAAGACGCCGGGAAACAAGAAGGCGATCGATTACTACCAGATCGGCCTCTATAACAACCTCGAACCAAACAGCTTCTTTATCGAGGATGGCAGCTACGTCAAGCTGAGAGAAATGTCGCTGAGCTATGCGTTCGGCCAGAACACGCTGAACTCACTGCGCTTCCTTGGTCAGGGTCACTCGCTGAAGGTCGCGATGATCGGAAGAAACCTCAAAACGTGGACGAACTATACCGGCTTTGATCCGGAATCGAGCTCGAACGGTGACTTCAACTTCCGTATCGACGGGTTCCGTTATCCGAGCTTCCGCCAGTTCACGGGTCAGATCGAGATCGGCTTCTAAAACTCAAGATGCGCCTTTTCGCGGAAGGGGGATTTATCCCTCTCCGCTCAAACTTCGGAGACAATTCGTGCAACTCAACAATCGTTATGTGATGCTTGGCGGGTCGGCGGGGCTACTGGTTTTGGCAGCCTGCAAGCCTGACCTCAACATCACGAATCCGAACAACCCGGACGTGGCCCGCGCCATTGCCACACCGGGCGATGTAAGAAACCTCATTGGCAGCTCGTACAACGGCGCTTACCTCGGAATGCAGGGTGCCGCACGCCCGTACCCCGGCATTGCAACCGGAGTGATGGCTGACAATATCAGCATGTCGTTTGGGAATTATGCCGCCCGATTCAGCGGTCAGGAGCCGAGGGTATCGGTCAACAACAGCTCAGGCGCCGATGACGGGCGTCTCGCCAGCGATCCGTACGAGCAATTGTACGGAGCGCTTGGAGCGACCAACGATGGACTCGCAGCAATCGGGCGGGGAATCAAGATCAAGGTTTCAGCAGCCGCTCCCGACGAGACGCCGGAAATGACTGCGCTCGGATACCTCGATCAGGGCCTGACGCTTGGAAT
The DNA here is from genome assembly GCA_040002555.1 of Gemmatimonadales bacterium. Classification (GTDB taxonomy): domain Bacteria; phylum Gemmatimonadota; class Gemmatimonadetes; order Gemmatimonadales; family Gemmatimonadaceae; genus UBA4720. The sequence continues at coordinate 3,617 of JBDUEH010000206.1, forward strand.
GATTGGTCTCACATTCGACAAAGGCTTCATCGTGGACGAGGCAACCCCGCTCGGCACGGCGCAACTTGTTCCCTACACGGACGTCAGCTCAGCAGCAGTCGCAAAGTACGATAAGGCGATCGCTGCCGGGACGGGCGCATCGTGGACGATTCCAACCGAATTCACCAGCGGATTGACGCTGACCGCCGACAAGTTCGTTCGCATGGCGAACACGCTTGCTGCGCGCCAGCTCGCGTACACGCCACGCACCGCGACTGAAAATGCCGCTGTGAACTGGCCAAAGGTTCTCGCCTACGCGAACAAGGGAATCAGCTCCGGAACACCGTTCAACCTCACAATCGAGGGTGACGGTGGAACTACCTGGTACGACCTCCTGAAGCGCATTGGCGAGAGCGAGAGTTGGGTTCGCGTCGATCAGCGGGTCGTCCAGCTCATGGACCCGAGTCAGCCGGTGGTCTACACGAGCACGACTCCTCCGCCGCGCGCACAGTCGGCCGATCTGCGCATGGGCACTACCGCTAATCCGGGGACAGATTTCAAGTTCCAATCGCTAATCCGCAACGATCCTGCTCGCGGAGTCTACTTCTTCAGTCAGTGGCAACATATTCGCTACTTCTACACATCCTTCGAGAACGGCACGGATCTGTTGGGCACCCTGCCATGGGTTCTTTCCGCCGAGAACGATCTTCTCATCGCCGAAGCGCTTGTGAGAACCGGGGGTGACAAAGCACGTGCAGCAACACTGATCAACAGAACGCGCGTCGGTCGCGGTGGACTGACTCCGCTCACTGGCGCCAGCTCAACAAACGACTTGCTTGCCGCGATCTTCTACGAGCGCGACATCGAGCTGATGAACAGCGGTGCCGGGCAGGCCTGGTTCGACCGTCGTCGAATCGATGCGAGTCTGACGTACAACGGACTCCCCATCGGCAACACATGGGCGTTCAGGGGCGGATCTGCCTTGCAGAAAGGCACGCCTCGCCACCTTCCAGTTCCCGCCAAGGAGCTGGAGACGCTCGGCATTCCGGTCTACACGTACGGTGGCGATGCGCCGAACCCTGTTTTCCCTGAGAAATAGTCGCTTGAACCCAGGAGGCGCGGCTCCGTCAGGAGCGCGCCTCCACTTCTGGAGTATGAAGAATGGAGTCTATACATAACGTGGCCGAGATCCCGATGGGTTTGGGGCATAGTCCTGCCGACCTGAGGGCGTTGGGGCTGATTGCAGAGATTGTCGCTGCGCTGAGGAACGGAAGCAGTGCGCCGCAAATGGTCGAGGAACGCACCCACCGACTGGGTGATATAGAGATCGATGAGCACTTTCGCACAGTGTCGGCATGCGGGCGGGAGATCGCGCTGAGGCCGAAGGAGTATGATTTGCTGATCGCGCTGGCTCGCAAAAACGGTGCACCGGCTTCAAAGCGGGAGTTGTTCGAGAATGTGTGGAACTACGATGTCGCCACGGATTCGCGGA
>JBDUEH010000207.1:0-5040 GCA_040002555.1 Gemmatimonadales bacterium
GTCGCAGCGTGATGTCGACTACGAGTGCTTCATCTTCGATAATGCCAGCACCGACCGGACCGTCGCGTTGTTGACGAAAACGGGACAGCTCAATCTGCATGCGAGCCGCAGGAACATCGGGTATGCCAGTGCGCACAACGCCAACCTCGCTCGGTCGGACTCAGAATATTTCGTCGCACTGAACGCGGATATTCGTTTCTCGTCCGACATGTTGCGTAAGCTGGTCGCTCACCTCGATGGAAATCCGGCCGAGGCAATCGCCGGACCGACTGTTCTCGAAGGCGACCGGATGAAACCATTCCCGCCTCGACGATTTTATCCCGGTGAAGGGATGATTCCGCTCGGGCCGGAAGTGACGAGGCACGAGCGTGCGTGGATCAACGGTTGCTGCATGATAATCCGCCGGTCATCGCTCGAAGAGGTCAACGGTTTCGATGAGGATTATTTCCTCTACCAGGCGGAGACCGACCTCTGCCTCAGGTTGAGGAGGGCAGGGTACCGCGTGGGTCATTGCAAAGACGTCGCCGTTCATCACCTCCACCGGCAGAGCCAACGCGGAATTTCCGAATACGAGTACGGCCGCCGGTTGTATAAGGGCAGCTCGATATTCTGGCGAAAGCACTATTCGCCGACTGACGTCGCCGCGATCGCGCGATTTCAGCATCGCTTGTGCGACTTGTTCCTGAACCTTCACATGCCGCTGCATAAATTGACCAAGCGGGCCGCTTTCGCCCGCGACCGGCTTCGCGCGAGGCGAGACATTTGTGCGGAGTTGCTGGACACGCCTCAGTTGCGCGGGCAACCCGCCCGGTTGCGCCCGATCGCTCTCAGACAGTCATGGCTCGCCATCGAGTCGATTCGACAACGAGGTTTTCCGCTCGACGACTATTAGTGTTGTCGGCTTTGATGGGCGGACCCGACGCAGGTGGACGATCAGAAACTTGTCAGCCTGTTATTTGCTGGAGAAAAGCCAGCGTTGCTGCGACGTATCATTCCATTCTGCGGGCGCGCGGTCGAGTCACGCGCCTGCCGGAAATAGGGGATCGACTCGAAATCGTCGCCGCCAAGTGCCAGCACCTGACCTTCGTGAAAATGGAGAGTGCGGACGGCTTCTGCGTTGGGCGTGGCATGATGAAGCTCGACGTATTGTCCGATCAACCTGGACGCTGCGCGGTAGCAGCCCTTGAGCCTGGGCGGTGATGGCAGTGATTACAATGAACAGCGGTGCGGTCATCTTTAGGGTCGAATTTCTCCCTTCGACATGGCGGCCTGAAAAAAGCTTGTAGATTGGCTTGGCCGTAAGTTCTGGAATCCCATCGAACGGAGGAGTGATGACTACGCGGTCCCGTTCTGGTTCGCACGTTGCGTTTCTCATGCTCGTCACTGTCATGGCATGGGCCGGGCTCGCCCTGCAATTCTCCGTGTCGCGCCTGCTATTCCCCTCGACGATCTCGACAGTTTGGCGGATGCTCGGGTATTTCACGGTTCTGACGAACGTGATTACTGCTGTCTTTTTCACTATCTGGCTCATTGGGAGAAACCGAACTTCGTCGCGCTGGACCGATCGCCCGGCAGTCGCCACATGGGTGGCGTTGAGCATCACCTTCGTCGGGATCGGATACGCTCTCCTGCTGGCGAGACTCTACCACCTGGAGGGAAGTGCGTGGGTAGCTAACGCACTGATCCATTACATAACTCCAGCACTTGGGTTCATTTACTGGGTTGTGTTTGTGCGTAAGGGAACGCTTCGCTGGATTCACGCCCTGATATGGTCTCTATACATCGCGGTATACGGCATCTACGCGCTTGTTCGCGGCGCCTCCTCCGGCTGGTATCCCTACCCGTTTCTCGATCGGCCACTAATCGGGTTTCAGAAAGTTGTGCTCAATACGATTGGCCTTCTGCTGGCGTTCTACGCTGTGGGATTGGTCTTTGTCCTACTGGATAAACGCTGGGCAAAAACCGGGAATCGCGAGTGACTGAAATCGTGACAGGGACGTTGTTCGCGCTATTTCTTTTTGGCGGATTGGTCGCGGCAATCGAACTCGGCCGTCGCATCCATTTGCGCGAGGGCAGAAACCAAATGGGCGGACTCAGCAGCGTTGAAGGCGCTGTGTTTGGACTGATGGCTCTCATTCTCGCGTTCGCTTTCAACGGCAGCGCATCGCGGTTCGACACGCGTCGCAAACTGGTCGTCGATGAGGCCAACGCAATCAGTTCTGCATATGCTCGTCTCGATCTGCTCCCGCCCGATGCGCGACAAAAATTGCAGCAGGAGTTCAGGGATTACGTTGATGCACGGATTGCACTCTATCGTGCGGTTCCGAACGCGCGTCAGGTCGACGCGTGGCACGCAAGAACAGTCGCGATTCAAAATGACATCTGGAGTCAGGCAGTATCGTCGGTTGCAAGTGCTCCGGCTCCGACCGTAGCCGCGCAGGTGCTCCCAGCCATCAATGCCATGACCGATGCTGCAACGAGTCGTGGCGCCGCAAGCTTCATTCATCCGCCGACAGTTCTATATGTAATGCTCGGCTTGATGGCTCTGGTGGCGGCAACGATGGCCGGCTATGCGATGGGAGGGGCCGAAGCACGAAGCTGGCTGCATATCATCGGATTTGCGGCGGCGCTTGCACTCGTCACCTACGTAACAATCGACCTCGAGTATCCTCGGCTCGGTCATTTTCAGATAACGAGCTTCGACCAGATGTTCGTGGATCTGCGGGCTGGGATGAGGTAGTACGGCGACCAACCTGCAACACCAGACTGTTCCAATTCTTACAGCTTAAAGCAAATGCTAACGCTTCCAGCTACCGACTAACCGCGTCTCTAGTCGATAGCCTGAAGCGATAGCTATATGCTTATGCTATAAGCTCAAACGGTTCTAATGTGACATCGCCGACAGATCGGCTACCGCCCCTGCGAGCATCTTGATCTTCGCGCCGTCCGTCGAGCCCGACGAATATCCGTTGAGCTGATTCGCCAGCCACTTCATCCTCTTCTTCTGCTCGGCCGCCGGCGCACGCTCCGCCCTCGCGAGTTCCGAGCGAGTTGCACCAATTCTCGTCTCTCCCATGCCCTTAACACGCTCGATTTGATCGAGGTACGCTCTCGCCAGCGCAAAACTTGGCGGCCACACGAGCTTCGGCTGGCCCTGTGTATTGAGATAATCGAAGTGGACCGTCTTCGCTGCGTCGATTTCGTTCTGACTGATGAGCGCGCTCGGCGTGAGCTCGAAAATGTCGAGCCCGCGCACAATCTCTGAGCTTACGAGCACGCCGTTGTACCAGTACACCGACCATGATCCGCCCAGTGTGAGGTTGGCGGGGTCGATGGGGCCGCGGTCGAAGTAGGCAATTTCCTTTGGATGCGATGCGTCGGTCCAGTCGAAGACCGAGATACCCCCCTGGTACCAAGCCTGCGCCATTACGTCGCGACCAGGAATCGGAATCAACGAGCCGTTGTGCGCCACGCAATTCTCAGAGGTTGTCTGTGGCGCAGGCATCTTGTAGTAGCTCTTGAACTGCATCTGGCCGTTCTTGATTGTAAAGATTGCGTCGGCACCCCACTCCATTTTGTCTGTGACGCGGCACTTTGGCTGGGCTCCACCGCCCCATTCGTCGGAGAAGAGGATTTTCGTTCCATCGTTGTTGAATGTCGCGGAATGCCAGAATGAGAAATTGGAATCGGCAGCGGCAGCGATTCGGCGCGGGTGCGCAACGTCGTGGATGTCGAGCAGCAGCCCATAACCAGCGCATGCACCACCCGCCAATCCAATTGCCGGGTAAGCCGTGATGTCGTGACATTGCGTCGGCCCGCCGCCAGGCTGGCCCGGCTTGAACGCCGGCGAAGCAAATTTGTCTACAATACCCTGGAGGCTAGCGTGAAGCGCCACGCTATCGGCGTGAGTCGGAGCACCGGTGCCACCTCGCGCCTTTACGATGTTGTTCAATGACTGAGTGATGAACCCTTCCGGCATGACTCTTTCCCGGCCGTTCATGACAACTACAAATCCCCCGTTGGCTTTCGCGGCAGCAACTACCTTCTCGTTTGCGATGATGTCTTCGGCCGCTTCACCGTGTCTTTCCGGCGTAACGAGGTCATTGAAAATTCTCGGTGAAGAGACGATCGCCGCTAGTTCAGGATGATCGAGTGGAACCTTGATCACCTCGATTCTAAAGAGGGCGGAGTTTGGATCCTTGTCGGGTGTGGCACTGATGCATCCTGCGAGTTCGCTGGGAGATCGTACACCCGACGTGCCAGACACATAGACATAAACGTTGGCCTTGTCGGCCGGATCCACTACTACAGTATGAGTGTGCGATCCGCGGCAGGTTTGAATGTTGGCGACATTCTTCGGCTGCTTGATGTCCGTGATGTCGAAGATTCGAATGCCCCTGAGACGCGCGGCACTCACCGTGTCGGTGACACCCTGAGCGCCGCAATCGATGCGGCCGGTGAGGCTCTCACTCGATACGAAGAGCAGGTGCCCGTAAACTGAGACGTCGCTCTGCGACTCCGGGCAGAAATGGGAATCGATGAGCCCGGGCAGGCGCGGGTTGGAGATGTTCCAAACCTGGTAGCCGTTAAAGCTTCCCTGAATGGCGTAAGGACCTGTAAACGTGATGTCCGAGTTGACGCCGTCGATGAATTGAGTGGGGGGCTTTGTCGCGGAGAGTAGCCGCAGGTTCCAGCTAGCTTCGCCCGCATCCCATTTGCCCGGCTTCAATCCAATGCGTGGATCGGGGCTTGGTGGAGTGGCTGACATCACGCTATTCTGCGCGCCCGCGAGATGGAGTGGCGCGAGTGTTCCCAACGACGACACGATGAACGCGAGCGCGATCGAAAGTGATCGTCCGATGTTTGGCGTCTTTGACAAAGTTATTTCTCTCTCAAGTGTGGGGTCTTCGAGCGGATACTGCGTGAGACTGGTCTGCTGTCAGGGTCCGAGCGCGTCGAGCATTTGCTGCATGCGCGCTATCTCCGTTTCCTGATCGACGTTCACGTCTGTCGCGAACTTGAAAACAGTTTGATCCTGTG
>JBDUEH010000208.1:0-5031 GCA_040002555.1 Gemmatimonadales bacterium
TCAATTGCCGATTCGGTGATCCCGAAACTGAAGCGATTCTTCCATTGATGAAGAGCTCGCTGCTCGGCTTGATGACGACGGTCGCAAATGGAGGATCGCTGGCGAATGCAGGTCCGATCGCATGGAACGATCAATGCGCAGTGACGACAGTTCTTGCCGCGCAGGGATATCCGGACACGCCACGCACTGGCGATGAAATCCGAATGCCGGCTTCACCCCGAGGCGTATTTGTATTTCACGGCTCCACTCGGCGCGACGGTAACACCGATCAATTCATGACGGCTGGCGGACGCATCCTCGCGATTACTGGAACCGGAGCAACGGTTGATGAGGCAGCCGAGCGGTCGCAGGCATACGCCGAGACAATTGCGTTCGAGGGCAAGCAGTTTCGGCGAGACATCGGGCGCCGCGAGTTGGAGCGACATGCCGGAGCTACCTGAGACCGAAACGATCGCGCGTGATCTGACCGAATCGATTGCCGGCCAGCGAATTGAGTCGGCAAGAGTCTCGAAGGCCGATGTCCTCCGCGAAGTATCGGCTCGCACGTTCGTTAAGCGCCTCGTGGGCGCAACAATCGTCAAGAGCTGGCGCCGCGCAAAGCTGATCGTGACCGACCTTTCGACCGGCGACAGGCTCGTCGTCCAACCGCGGTTTACCGGCGCGATGATTGTCGAGCATTCGGCGCTCGACCCCGCCCAACTCGCCTATTCGACCCTGCGCCTCGATCTCGACGACGGACGCGCTCTTCATTACTGCGATGTACGTCGCCTGGGGACGGTCGCGCTGATGAACCGGAAGCGTTTCGACGAGTACTCGGGCGCCCTTGGAAAAGAACCTCTTGACCAGACCTTTACCGCCGAGCAATTATCGGGACTTCTTCGGGTTAGGAATCAGCCGGTAAAAAAGGTCTTGATGGATCAGCGCAGGCTTGCAGGTATAGGGAATATCTACGCTAACGAAGCGCTCTGGCGGGCCGGAATCGATCCGTCCCGCGCCGCGAATTCAATCTCCGATTCCGAGGCTGAATCACTTCATCGCGAAATCGTATCTGTTCTCAGGGAATCAATTGCGCTTCGCGGCACGAGCTTCCGTGACTACCGCGATGCCAAAGGTGAACGCGGAAGATTTGCTGAGAAACTTCAGGCCTACGGGCGCGACGGCCTTCCCTGCTTTCGATGCGGACGGCGACTCATCGGCACGCATGCCATCGATGGACGCGCTACTGTCTTCTGCGCCACGTGCCAGACATGACGCGCATTCGGAACGTCTCCAAGCGACATCAGCCAACAAGTGAAGAACAGATCGCGTTGATGAGACAGCTCGTCAAATCAGGCGCAAAGGATCGGCCGGGTACATACCGCATGCTCTCATCAACCGGCGAAGTGGTTTACGTCGGAAAATCGAAGCGCGTTCGCACCAGGCTACTCAGCTATTTCCGCTGCGCTTATCCGGCCGAAAAGGGCGCGCGCATTCTTCGCGAAGCCGAAGTGATCGACTGGGAGTACACGCCGAGCGAGTTCGCCGCGCTTCTACAAGAGCTGCGGCTGATCAAGAAATTCCGTCCGCGCTTGAACGTCGCAATGAAACGCGATGGACTCCACTACGCGTTCATCAAGCTCACCAAACCGCCGGCACCAAAGCTCGTCGTAGTTCGAGGCGCTTCAACCGACGACGCTTCTGTCTACTATGGCCCGTTCGTTGGGGCGCAGCGAATCGGTGAAGCGCTTCGTGAGTTGAGTGACGCGCTGCTGCTGCGCGATTGCAAGACCGACACCAAGATGCACTTCAGTGACCAGCAGGAGTTGTTTCAACTAATGCATCGCACTCCCGGCTGCATCCGTCACGAGATTCACAAGTGCCTCGGCCCCTGCGCCGGCGGGTGCAGCGTTGATGAATACGACCAGCGGGTCTCGCTCGCTCGCGCATTCCTCGATGGTGCAAGCGACGGCCCGATCGAGATGCTGCGCACGAACATGGAAACCGCCAGCGAAAAACTCGAATTCGAGCGGGCCGCATCGTATCGCGACAAGCTAGGCAGGCTCGAAGCCCTGCGCGAACAGTTCGGGCGGCTTCGATTCGCTGTCGAGAATCTGTCTTTCGTCTACTCCGTGAAAGGACACGAAGGCCCCGACAAGGTCTATATGGTCAAGCGTGGAATTGTTCGCGCCGAGATCGACAAACCAACGTCGTCGTGGCAGCGCGCAAAGATGAAAAGAATGGTAGACGACATCTTCGGAGAGCACGAAAAACCGACGACCAGTATTCCGACTCACGAGATCGACGAGCTGCTTCTGCTGTCGTCGTGGTTCAAGCGCTTCCCCGCCGAAATGGGAAGGACGAAGAAAGTGTCCTAGGAACCAGCAGGCGTTGGCGCGCCCCGGATCCAGCTCGTAACTGTGCCAACGGCCGCCAGCCCTGCCGCCACGAAGAGACTCGCCCTCACGGCCATCACCATCGCATCGAGCGGCGGCGCATCAAAGTTGTGCGCCATCATCGTGGTGAACACAGCGCCCGAAAGGCCGATCCCCAAAACCATTCCAAGATTTCTTGCAGTTGCCAGCACCCCTGCCGCGATTCCCTGCCGCTGTCTCGGCGCCGCACCCATCAGCGCACTGTTATTTGGTGAGACAAACAAGCCGACGCCAAGTCCGATCACGCCGAGCGCTGCGGCGACCGCGAGCAGGTTGCTCATCTGAATGGTTGCGGCGAGCAAAAGGATACCCGCTGTCAGTATCAGCATCCCCAGCGTCGCTGGAATCCGCGACCCGATTTTGTCAGACAATGTTCCACTTATAGGAGCCATTATTGCCATCACGATCGGCTGCGCGGTAAGAATCAAACCCGCATGCTGCGCAGTGAGACCGCGTCCCTGGATCAGCAGGAAGGGCAGCGCAAACAATACGCAGAACACACTCGAGTAATTGAGAAGCGCGCTGAGTGTGGTCGACGAGAAAACGAGACCTCGAAACAATGAGAGGTCGAGCATCGGGCTTCTCGTATGGAGCTCAACGTAAACGAACGTCACGAACGTCACGAACGATGCGACGAACATCCCGATTATCCGTGCGTCCATCCAACCCATCGCATGGCCCTCGTTCAGGGCAGCAAGAAGAGCGACGAGCCCAACCATGAAGAGGATCGCGCCCTTGAAGTCGAACGGCTCCTTTGTGCCTTCAGGCCTGTCGTGCGCGATGAACCAGAGCGCGAGCGATATCGCAACGGCACCCACCGGAACGTTGATATAAAAAACTGAGCGCCAGCCGAATGTCCCCGACAGCCATCCGCCAAGCGAAGGTCCAACCGTCAAGCCGAGATATGTGAACGTACCTAACGCGCCGAGCGCGCGACCTCGCTGTTGCGGAGGAAAACTCTTGGTGAGAATCGCCGGCGCGTTCGCGAACAACATCGCAGCACCGATCGCCTGAAGTCCTCTGAGTGCTACCAGTGCGCGGGCTGACGGTGCCAACCCACAAAGTGCTGACCCCGCCACGAAAACAATGAAGCCGGCAACGTACATCTTCTTGTTGCCGTAGATATCGCCTGCGCGCCCGAACCCGAGCAACAAACTGCTAACGACAAGCAGGTAGACAGTAGACACCCACTCAATTCCCGAAACGGTTGCATGAAGATCGGACGAGATGACTGGCAGAAGCGTGTTGACGATGCTGCCGTCGAGCGCCGACATGAAAGTTCCGACGCCAATCGTGATGAGTATCAGCCAACGGTCACGCGAGCTTCCCTCGTTCAAACCGGCTTCTCACCCACATGAATTGCGGCGATTCCGAACGACAGCGACCTGTGCGTCACGCGAATAAATCCTGCATCGGTCATCTTCCTCGCCAACTCAGTGACAGAGGGAAAATTCGCGACCGACTTGGGTAGATAGCTGTAGGCCGTGCGATGGCCGCTGATGAAGCCGCCGACCGCCGGAAGAACTCTATTGAAGTAGAGCTGGTAGCCGGCATTGATGATTTTCGACCGCGGCGTCGAGAATTCGAGAATGACAAAACGCGCTCCCGGTTCGATTACTCGCAGCACTTCGACTAGTGCGGCGTCGAGACCTGAAACGTTTCGAATGCCAAATGCGACGATCGCTCCCGCCATCGATGTATCACGCAGCGGAAGGCGAAGCGCATCGGCAGTCACGGGCTCGATCGGACGTCCTCGCGCTTTCCCGCATCCGGCCTTCAGCATCGGCTCCGCAAAATCAGCGGCCATGATGAATCCGCGAAAAACCTTTTCGGATGCGAGCATCGCACTCACGTCCATCGTGCCGGCACACAAATCCAGATACGAGCCGTCAGGATTGCGCGCGACTCCGAGCTGTGCAATCGCCTTCCGTCGCCAGATCCGGTCGATGTTGAGGCTGAGCAGATGATTCAGCAGATCGTAGCGCGGAGCGATCTCCGAAAAGATCTGCTGCACGTAGTCGCTCTTTTCCGACCCGCCTTCCGCGGCGCGAAGGGCCGCGAACGTATCAGTTGCTCTCGCCATCATTTCAAAGTTGTCCGGCACAAGTTTGAGGGGCAAGCTAACTTAGTCTCCGCAAATGCCTGCCGGGTCCATCTCTCCTCCCCTCTCTGGCCTCACCGATCCAGCCGTCGTCGAGCTGGCTAGGAAGGGCTCTGAAGCCGCGTATCGAGAGCTTCTCACTCGATACGAAAGGCCTGTCTTTTCGCTAGTGTTTCGCATGGTTCGCGACCGCGAAACGGCCGAGGACCTGTCTCAGGAAACATTCATCAAGGTTCTGAACAACCTTGACCGATACAGCCCCGAATTCAAATTCTCGAGCTGGCTGTTCAAGATTGCGAACAATCTCACTATCGATCATCTCCGTAAGCGCCGTCTCGATACCATAAGTATCGAAGGCGCTCCGGATGCCGTGACTTCCGAATCCGCTCGAGCCACTTCGATCGCCGTCGTCTCAGGGAACGAATCTCCCCTCGAGGAGTTGGAATCAAAGGAGCTCGGTTCCGCAATCGAACGAGCAATCGGCAAGCTGCGCCCCGAATACCGGGCCTGCATCATGCT
>JBDUEH010000209.1:0-5018 GCA_040002555.1 Gemmatimonadales bacterium
GCGACCGATTCTACGGCCCGTGATGTGTCGTGGCTGAGTATCAGTTTCTTTCCGATGCTGTCCACTGATGGCTCATTGCTGATTTTTGGAGATGGCTCCGACGTCGCGGGTGACAATTACGCCATAATGCTTCGTCGGACCGATGGGTCGCCGGCGATTCGCATTGGCGAAGGTGGCGACCTCTCACTATCGCGCGATAACCAGTGGGTACTGAGCTCAGTTCCATCGGTGCCCGTCAAACTCATGATGTTTCCGACGGGAGCAGGCACTGCGCGCCGATTGGACAACGGTGAATTTGCCAGCATCATAGCAGGATCTTTCCTCGGCGACGGAAGTCAGATAGTCGTGTGCGGAAACGAGCCAAAACACGCTGTGCGCTGCTATGTGAAGTCGCTGTCGGGTGGAACATTCAAACCGATTACGCCTGAAGGTGTGATCACCATTGGGGGTGTGCGGGGCGCGGTTACCTCCCCCGATGGAGGGTCACTGGCTGCCTTGACCGAAACCGGTTTCCGGGTGTTTTCGACGCGCGACGGAACGTCGCAAAGCGTACCTGGGCTTTCGCCGAGCGACCGGCTTCTTCGATATAGCCCGGACGGACGGTTTCTTTGGGCAAGGCAGATGTCCGCAGAGCAAGTTCGCATCGATCAGGTTGATTTGAAAACGGGAGCTCGCAGCTTGCTGATGACGGGTTTCGGCGCCCAGAGACCTGGAGTGATGGAGGTTAGAGAAGTTGCGCTCGCTGATAACCCGCGAACTTACGCTTTCATGGAAAAAGAAGTCGTGAGCTACCTGTTTGAACTAAAGAGAATGCAAAAATGACCATTCCATTCGTGCGGCGCACGCTGATTCACGCTCTTCTGTTGAGCGCCTTTTTCTCCCCCGCTACGACAATTGCACAGGCGCCCCGAACGCAGATCGTGATGCTCGGAACGGGCACACCGATTCCCGATCCCGATCGCAGCGGCCCGGCCGTCGCAATCGTCGTGGACTCGGTTGCCTACTTGTTCGACGCAGGCACCGGAGTCGTTCGCCGCGCTGCTGCTGCGGGACGAAACGGAATCAAGGCATTCGCGCCGATTCCACCGGCTAAGCAGTACTCGCCTCGCTTCGACCGCGTCTTCATCACTCACCTCCACTCCGACCACACACTTGGACTCGCCGACGTGATTTTCAGTCCGTGGATTCAGGGACGCGTCGCCCCATTCAACGTTTACGGGCCGCCAGGCACGAGTCGTCTGGTCACCGGAATTCTCGACGGCAATGCGGAAGACATCGCCGAGCGCCTCGGCGCATCGGGTGGTCCGTCGCCGAATGGTTGGAAAGTGATCGTGCACGAGGTCGCCGACGGCGAAGTATTTCGCGATTCGAGAATCACCGTCATCGCCTTTGCCGTTCCGCACGCTGACTGGAAGTACGCGTTCGGGTATCGGGTTCAGACCCCGGATCGAACGATCGTCCTTAGCGGCGATGCTCGGCCCAACGATGTCATCGCTCGCCAGTGCAACGGATGCGACGTTCTGATTCACGAGGTCTATTCAGACGCGGGCTTTGCTGCGATCCCTCCGATTCGCCAAAAGTACCACGCTCATGCGCACACGTCCGCCACACAGCTTGGCGACATCGCAACGCAAGCGAAGCCAAAGCTACTCATCCTTTATCATCAGCTGTTCTTTGGATCTTCGGATGAGAAGCTGCTCTCTGAAGTCCGCTCGCATTTCACCGGGAGCGTGGTGTCCGCGAAGGACCTGGACGTCTACTGAGCCCGCGCTAGTTACTGAGCCCCGCGATTACATCATCAGCCACTCCGAGCAAAACCAGGGCGCTTGTCCGACTAACAACTGAAGCGGGACAGGTCTGACCCGGGCTGAACTTCCACTGAGCGAAGATATGCGACGAACTCTCGTCCGAACTTGTTGGATTTTCGCTGCGCTGATTGCCGCATGCAGCGACAATTCGCCTTCCGGAGTAAAAGATCTTCCGCTGCCAGACCCCACGGGTCTTGTGTTGTCGGATCCCAGCTCTGTCGCCGCGTCTTCAGGACGCTCAGTCGTTCCGAGCGCGACCATCACTGCCTACGTTTCGGCAGTTCCAGGCACACTTCCCGACGCAATTTCCGCGATAATTCGCAATAAGACTGCCCCTGGAGCCGAATACGTCACGAAAGTGGTCGCTGGAGGTTTTGATCCCGTGCCGGTCCTCGCCGGAGCGGGCGATGAGCTGTCCCTCGAGCTTTGGTCCGAATCGGGACGCACCGTATTGTACCTGAGCGTTCCTCCGCGACGACCACCGGGAGTCGTCCGGACAAATCCCTCAAAAGGCCGAACCGACGTCGCCCTGAACGTGCAAATCACTGTCGTCTTCACCGAGCCGATCGATGAATCGACGCTGACCGAAAAGTCCTTGATGCTGAAGCAGAGCGGGGTCGCCGTCAAAGGAATCTTGACCCTCTCGGTGGACGGCTTGATTGCCACATTCACTCCGCAGCGTCAACTTTTGCCTGACCGGACTTATGAGCTCGAGGTCACCAGGGAAATCCGCGATCTCGACGGCGAGCAGCTCGATGCGGCGGACGTCGAAACGTTCACTACCTCCGGGGACTCGGGGGGTTCTGGTCCGAACACAGACAGGCTCGCCGGAACTCTTGCATTCGTCAGCACTCGCGAAGGCGTTCCGCACATCTACCTCTCGAACCCGGACGGTTCCGGCATACGGCGCCTCACGAATTCGAGTCAAGCTGAATACACTCCCGCCTGGTCGCGGGACGGAAAGCTGTTGGCATTCAACGGGGACGACGGCACGTATGTAATCCGAAACGACGGTTCCGGCCTGTTGCGCGTCCCACGCGGCGGCGGGTGGCCTTCCTGGTCCCCCGATGGGAAGCAATTGCTAGTCGCTGCTGAAGGTGGGCTGCGCATTGTCCGCGCAGACGGGTCTGAGGAAAATGAGGTGGCAATCGTGCTCAACGGCCCACTGAAGGGAGATTTCGCTGGCAACGGACCCATCGATCCGTTGGCGGCCAACTGGTCGCCTGATGGAAAGCAGATTTCATTTGCTACCTGGACCAGCTGGGAGTTTGTGCGTGCCTTCGTCGTGAACGTCGACGGCTCGAATGGCCGAACGTTCGTGGGTGCCGTTCAGAGTGCAATCTGGGATGAGTGCGGTCCCGTTTGGTCGCCGGACGGAAGCAGGGTTGCGCTTCTGGGCGGAGTCTTCGGTGGGGCGTTCCCTCGCGCGGTCTTCGCCGTCGGCATCGTCGATCCCGGAAGCGGCCGGGTTACTACAATTGCCGCCACGGGCACAACCTGCTGGGACGCCAACTATGGGGGGACTACATCGTTCAGTGGGATTGCCTGGTCACCTGATGGGCTCTCGCTTGCCATCACGAGGCGGGATCCACCGTGGGTACAGGGTCGACCAGATCCCACGAATCAGCAAGCGAGCATCGCGATCGTGAACATCCAGACGAAAGCGGTCAGTGCGGTAATTCCTGATGCCTACGATCCAGCATGGTCTCGCGTGCCGTAGAGCGATTACGGGTAGTTGGTCCATTCCGCCGTAACGGATGGTGTCATCCCTACTGTTGCCTGAGATCGCTGCTACTTCTTCAGTCCCGCCACCTTCGCAACCCAGATGTCACTCTGCAAATCACTGAGAGTGAAATACAGCCAGCCTCCGTGCTCCGCGATCCCGATCGAGGCATTGCGGTGAGGACGCGCCGCTTCGTCGAAGCGCAGCACCTCACGTACTGCCCCATCCGCCAGGCGTAACTCGACGACCACGCCCCAGCGAGCTCCGGAATAGTTGAGGAAATAAATCATTTTTCCGTCGCTCGAAGCAGCTCCAGATGCGTTTCCCGATGGCAGCCATTCATCCCTCACTGGTTCGCTTATTGGCCGAGGCAAACCGCCAGCAATAGGCTGAGAGACGTACCTGAGCGAGGAGTCAACTCCGATCAGCGCTGTCCCACTGTCCGACCACGCAGGAGTGAGAATCAATCCTTTGAAAGCGATGTTCGACGGAATACTCCAACCACCCTTCGCGTCGCGAGTGGATACCTGAATAGTCTGATTCCTCCAGCGCGAATGGGCAGAGACCGCATTCGGAACAACCCATGAAATTTGTTTCCCGCTGGGAGACCAAGTGCCATTGCGCTCATCCGGCGCTGATCCACGGGAAATCTGTACGGGCTTGCCGCCGTTGATGCCAACGACGAAAATCCGCCTGAGCCCGTTCGAGATGGTGTGATACACGATCTCGCTCCCGTCGGGAGAGAACATCGGCTTGAACGATGGACTCGATCCATACGTAATCTGCTGAACTGGACCGCCATCTACCGGCATGCGGAAGATCTGCATGAGCCCAGCCCGGTCTGAATCAAAAACGATCCACCGGCCATCTCGCGAAACGTCCAGCGCTTCCGTTGTCTGCCGCTCGTTCTCAACGGGCAGTGCTCCACGCGTTGATATCCACCCCGTTGCCGGAACCCGTGCTTTCCAGATGTTGGTCTGGTAAGTCGCTACCGAATACGCGAGCTGGCTTCCGTCGGCGGAGAGGGAAATCAACGAGGGATTCAACCCCGTGCTCACCCTTACTGGCGCGCCGTCGGGCCTACCGTCACGCGTCAGGTTTATCTGATAGACATCCCGTACTCCGCCGAGTGATGAGACCATCAGGAGACGCCGGCTGTCCAATGCCCAGGTTGGACTTGTGTTGATTCCGTCGAACGAAGTAAGAGCTTTCGGAGTACCGCCTGCGGCGGAGACGAGCCAGATCCTGCTGGAGGCGATGTTGTAGTTCTGGAAATAGAAGCTGTTGCCGGACACGAACGCGATCCATTTCCCGTCCGGAGACCACGCTGGAGAATGGGGATCCTCAGATCGAGTGACGAATCGCGGAGTGCCGTGATCCACACCGGCAACGAACAATGAGTCAGCGACGAAGTACGCGATGTGTGTACCATCGGGTGACCAGCATCCGAAGTTCGCGCGTGCGTCAACGACAGTTCCCTCACCGCC
>JBDUEH010000210.1:0-5010 GCA_040002555.1 Gemmatimonadales bacterium
CTGCGTCTCAGCATCGCGACCGATGCATCGCACTGCGTGAGTCTTATCCTCAAGCCGATCTGCCTCATCGGAAAGACGAGATATTTCTACACGCGCAAATACCTCGACCATACCGAGCTCGCTCGGGATGTGCTGCGCACCAAGGTGTTCTACTTCAAACGCGGATACCGCGATACCGAAGTCGATACGCTCGTCAAGCAAACCGATCACGACGATGTCGCCGTCACGTTCTTCATCACTGAAGGACTGCCGACCGTGGTTTCGGACATCACGGTCAACCAGAAGCAGAAGGTCCTCGACGATCGGACTGTTGCTAAACGCGTCGTGCTCGGAAAAAATTCTCCGCTCAATCTGATCCGGCTCGATTCGAGCCGGGTTTTTCTGCTACAGGCTCTGTGGGACAGAGGATACTCCGATGCGATCCTGGACACGGCGATTCAGATCGATACCGCAGCGAGACGAGCGAACGTCGCGATCAATCTCGATCCGCGCTGGAAGGCGACAGTCTCGGACATCATCGTCGAGGGCAACAAGAAAATCGCGACGAGTACAATCCTGAAATCGCTGACTCTCAGGCCCGGATCGTTGTTCAAGCGGTCGGAGCTTCTGCGCAGTCAGCGCGCGTTGTACGAATCGAACCTTTTCCGCCGCGCGGCTATCGACGTTCCGCGGCAGGGTGATTCGGCCAAGGTGCTCATCGTCACGGTTCAGGAAGCACCGCTCCGGGAAAATCGCTTGAGCCTGGGTTTTAACACTGTCGATTTCGCCCAGGCCGAAGGGCGATTCACGCACTACAACTTCCTCGGTCGTGCGCGGCGGTTCGACCTTCAGGGGGCTGTCGGAAATCTTTTCGCGAACCAGCTGAGCGGCAATTTTCTCTTCAGGAACGCTTCGAAACGAGCCACCAACGCCGGCGAAGCAAAGTATTTCGATCCCACGTACAACCTCAGCCTAAGTGTCCGCGAGCCCTGGTTCGGCGCTCAGGAAAACGAGCTGGCGGCCAGCCTGTTCGCTCACCGCCGCAGCTCCCCTGGCATCTACGTTGACAAGGGCTACGGCACAAGCGCGACGTTCACTCGCGAAATCCTCGATCGCGGGCCTGCCAGCATCAACTACCGATTCGAGATCAATCGCGTCGAAGCAGGTGATGTGTACTTCTGCATCAACTTTGGCGTCTGCGATCAGCCGACACTCGGCGCTCTTCGTGATCGCCAGCGCCTGTCGCCGCTGACGCTTACGAGCGCGATCAATCGAGCTAACGATCCATTCTCGCCGACGCGCGGATACCGCACGACGGCCGACATCGAGCATGCTTCGGCTTTTACGTTGTCGGACTTCAGGTACAATCGTTTAAGCGGTGACGGAGCCTTCTACAATCCGATTCGGAAGCGCGGTAGCTTCGCTGCTCATTTGCGGCTTGGCTATGTCAAAGCGTTGACCAGCACGGCGTCCGCCGTTGGGGTCGAGACCGACGGTCAGCTGCTGCATCCACGAAAAAGATTTTACGCCGGCGGCTCTCGGTCTGTCCGCGGGTTCGGGGAGAATCAGCTTGGACCACGCGTGCTGACTATTCCGGCAGCGAAGCTGAGAGCTGAAGACCCGAACTGCAGTTCAACCGTCGACATTACAACGTGCAATCCTAACGTAGACGGTCTCGCCCGAGCGGATTTCGATCCTCGGCCCCTGGGCGGAAACTTTGTGGCTGAGGCGAGCGCAGAATTCCGTTTCCCAATCTGGATGCAGTTGTTCGGCGCAGTGTTCGTAGACGGCGGCTACGTCTCTCAGAAGACGACGAATGGACTTCCGTCCAGTGCCAAAGCGATAACGCCTGGATTTGGCGTGAGATATCGATCGCCAGTGGGTCCGATTCGCGTCGATCTCGGAATCAATCCAGGACGTTCTGAAGTGCTTCCGGTCGTTACTGAGACAACTGTGAACGGCGTAACGAAGCTCGTCACGCTCACTCAGCGTCGTGCCTTCAGTCAGGCCGGCTCCGGTTTCCGCGGGACACTCGACCGCCTAGTACTCCACCTTTCCATCGGTGAAGCGTTCTGATGAAGAAGCATTTCATCCGGGTGCTCGCGGTCGTCGCGCTGTTGGTCTTTATCGCGGTGATTGGCTTTTTCACCATCGCGAATACCGACTGGGGCCGCGGCAAGGTTCGCGAGAAGATCGTCGGAATCATCCAGAACAGTTCGCACGGCATCGTCAGAGTCGGATCGTTGAGTGGCAATCTTCTCAAGGGATTCACGCTTCACGATCTCGTGATCACGGACAGCTCGGGCGCACCATTCGTGAAGGTGGAAGAAGCGTCGGCGCGGTACGCGCTAACGGCCCTGTACGGTCAGCGGATTGAATTCGACGCAGTGCGATTGGTTCGACCGGTGATCGTGCTCGACCGACGGCCCAATGGACGCTGGAACTGGGACAGGATCTTCCCGCGCGACACGATGACCAAGACCGGCAAGAAGAGTAATGGCTGGGGCAAAGTGGTTCGCTTCACTGACGTGACAATGGTTGACGGTGACATCACGGCCAGATCGCCGTGGGCTCCGAAACCCGCCTTGGGCATGAGCGAAGCCGATGTGCTTCGTAATTCTATGGGTCCGGAAGGTCGATTCGTCATCGTCAAGGTTGCAAACGGCTGGCAGAAAATCTCCGAATTCCATCATGTGAATGCGAAGATTCCACTGCTTCGCCTCGAGGATCCGGCATACAAGACGCGGCACGCCGATGTCGCGGCGCTGAGCATGATCGCCGAGCCGTTCCGTCCGCCCACCGCAGACGTCAGGTCACTTGTGGGCTCATTCGAGTTCACCGGAGATTCGATCTGGTGGAAGAGAGTCGATGCTGGCCTTCCCAACAGCAGGCTCTCCGGCTCGGGCAAGTACATCATCACCAACGATAATCTCACCCTTCGCCTGCATGCTGATCCGGTAGCGACAGCCGATATCCGCTGGGTTTATCCGCGAATTCCTGCAGTAGGCACCGGCAAGCTCGACTTCAATATGGATTGGCTCGGCGACACCAGCGTCTACGTTGCGCGGAACACCGATGCTCAGGTTGGCGATGCCCATTTCAAGGGCGACTTCGGCATCACGTATTTCGGCAAGGATTTCTGGCTGCACGACACGAACATGAAGTTCTCGTCGGTAGACACGAAGCTCATTGAGCAGATCTTTCCGACCTGGAACGTTGCGCGGGCAGGAGTTCTTGCCGGCCGGGCCAAAGTGCTGGGTAATCCTGACGATCTTGCGGTTGACGCTGACGTGACTTTCGACGATCGCGCAGCAGGCCACAATCACGTCACCGCCGTTGGCAACGCCACGGCAGCCAAGGGAATTTTCGCTGCCCGCAATCTTCGGGTGACGATGAGTCCGATCCAGCTTTCACTGCTTCATGCTTACGCAAAGAGTCTTCCGGCAAGCGGAACTCTGTCGGGCCGTGCGACACTCGACGGCGACCAGAAGGATCTCGCCCTCAATGCTGACGTCGTCGTCGAGAGCGGGAAATCAGGACAAAGCCATGTCCTTGCAGTCGGCGACGTCGGATTCGTGAACAAGGACTTCCGGGCCGACAATCTCCGACTCACGATGCGGCCGCTTCAGGTCAGCTTGCTGCGCAGCTATGCGACCAATCTCCCGATTGGCGGAACTCTGAGCGGCACCGCGACACTGAACGGAACGGTCAACTCGAGAATGACGGCGAAGGCCGACATCACTCACGTCGATCGCGGAAATCTGTCGAGAGTTACCGGCACCGCCGCGTTTAGAGCATCGCCCAGCGGCAACATGGCCGCCACGTGGTTCGACGTCGATGCGCGGCTGAACCCGCTCTCGCTTGCCGAGGCGGGCAGCCTCTTCCCGAAAGCGGGGCTTCGTGGAACGGCGTCGGGTCCACTGCGTGTTACCGGAACCATGGGAAATCTCGCGGTCAAGACAGATCTCGCTTTCGACGACGGCGGGCAGCTCGGAGTGACCGGCAGGTTTGATCTTGCGAGCCGCGAGAAGACCTATGATGCAACGGTGATCACAAAGTTATTCAACTCGAACACAGTTCTTGCAAAAGCGCCGCGAACCTCGGTTAACGGGACGATTACCGCAAACGGCCGCGGGATCGATCCTGCCACGATGCGTGCGAATGTCGTCGCGAATCTTCAGGGATCGTCGTACGACACGCTTTCGCTGACCAATGCGACGGTCAGGATTTTTGCCGCCGACGGAATGGCGCGAATCGACACTTTGGGGCTCGAGGTTCCGGAGGGAGTGGTCAACGCGAAAGGCACATTCGGACTCGCACCCGGACGAAGCGGCCAGCTCACTTATCATGTAGCTGTCGATTCTCTGGGCCGCCTCGCTCCATTCTTCCCAGCGGATACCGGCGCGGTTCTGCCGCGACCTGGGATCCTGGCACGGCGAGTCTCGAAGGTCAAAGCGGATTCTACACGGATTGCCAAGGCCAGTGAAGTAGAGCGGGCAATCACGGGGAGGCCTGCGCCAACCATTGCTCCTGTGGATACGCCTGCCGTTATCAGCAAGAACTTGCTGGCGGGATCGTTGTTCGCGGATGGTGTCGCGACTGGCAACATCAAGAACTTTGGCCTCAGGGGAACAGCGAGTGGCCAGAACATCGTCGCGCGCGGAACCGTCGTCGGGAAATTCGCCTCGCAATACGACTGGACCAACGCGCTCACGCCTCAGTCGCACGTTGATGTTGACGTGGGAGCAACAAAACTACTGGCGGCAGGATTCGATCTCGACAGCGTGCACGCGAAGATCGGCTATCAAAAGCCGCAAGGAACCGCCGAAGTCACGGTCGTCCAGAATGACAAGGACGTCTATTCGGCAAACGCTGATTTTCTTCTCAACAAGGTCGGCAACGAGCTGCGGCTGAATCGCACGCAGCTCCGATTCGATTCGACCGTGTGGGCATCGACGCGACCATCGACTATCCACTGGGGAACTGCTGGCGTTGACATCGACAACCTCGAGCTCCGCAACTCCGCGAACG
>JBDUEH010000211.1:0-5000 GCA_040002555.1 Gemmatimonadales bacterium
CGGGCGACTGATTCGAAATAGCTGGATATCTCGGGTCCAGCCGTGAGCTTCTCAATGTCTTCAGCCGCAAGCTTGTACTCATCGGCAAACCTTTTTTTTCGGTCGGCGGGCAGCTCCGGGACGGACGCCTTTACGCTTGCCAGCCATTCCGGATGTAAAACGAGCGGAAGCAAATCGGGCTCGGGAAAGTAGCGATAGTCGTTACTGCCCTCCTTGGTTCTGCTCACCCGCGCCTCGCCCCTGGACGCATCCCAGAGCAGCGTTTGCTGCTTCACCTTCTCACCGTTCTCCAGAAGAGCGCACTGACGCGCGAACTCGAACTCCAGGGCGCGCTCCACCCCCGAGAACGAGTTCATGTTCTTCACTTCCGTTTTCGTGCCTAGATCCTTCTGCCCAAACGGACGCGCACTGACGTTGGCATCGACACGAAGACTTCCCTCTTCCATGCTCACGTCGCTGACGCCGAGGTACTGGAGTATCTGACGTAGTGTGCGAAGGTAAGCCCCGGCTTCCTTCGACGACCGCATGTCCGGCTCGCTCACGATCTCGATAAGCGGAACTCCAGCTCTATTGAGGTCGATTGCCGTCTCGCCTGGATAGCGATCATGAAGTGATTTGCCTGCGTCTTCTTCCATGTGCACTCGCGTCACGCCGATGGTCGTTTCACCATCGCCGACGACAATCTTGACGTGGCCTTCAGTCGCGAGAGGCTGATCGAACTGCGATATCTGATATCCCTTTGGAAGATCGGGATAGAAGTAATTCTTTCGCGCGAAGACGGAGACCGCGTGGAGCTTGCATCCAAGGGCAAGTGCAGCTCTCGTCGCAAGCTCAACCGCCTGCTCGTTCAACACCGGCAACGCACCGGGCAGCGCGAGGCAGATCGGACACGTGTTCAGGTTCGGCGCATCGCCGAAACTTGTCGAGCATCCGCAGAACGCCTTGCTCCGCGTCTTGAGTTGAACGTGCACTTCGAGACCGACGACCATTTCATACTTTCCGGCGGTCATTGGTGCGCCTCGCCGCCTAGTGAGGCCTCGAGCGCATACGCCACACGAAACATCGTGGATTCGCAGAAATGACTGGCGATTATCTGTCCGCCCACCGGTAATCCGCCCACTCTGCCAATCGGCAGCGACATTGCGGGAACTCCAGCAAGATTGGACGTGGCAGTGAAGATATCGCTCAAATACATCTCGTACGGATCGGAAATCGCGCCTATCGGAAATGCGGTCGTCGGAGTGGTCGGCGTGAAGAGCGCGTCAATTCCCCTTCCAAACACATCGCGGAAGTCGCGGGTGATCAGTCCGCGCACGGCCTGCGCTTTCTTGTAGTACGCATCGTAGTATCCGGCCGACAATACGTACGTGCCGAGCAGAATGCGCCGTGTGACTTCGGGACCGAACCCGCTCGATCGCGTTTCTGCGTACATGTCGCGAAGACTAGAGCCTTCTACACGCACTCCGTACCGCACGCCATCAAAGCGCGCGAGATTCGACGAAGCTTCGGCAGGCGCGACGATGTAGTAGACTGGAATCGCCAGTTTCGTATTTGGCATCTGAACGTCCATGACTTTCGCGCCGAGCGACTTCAGTATGTCGATCGACCGCTCGCAGAGACTTCTGATTCCCGGATCAAGCACATCTGGGAAATATTCTTCGGGAACGCCGATCGTCATGCCATCGAGCGGCATCGGAGACGACGCAAGCGACAGATACTGATCTCGATACGATCCGACTTTCGTCGACGAGCTTGTCGAATCGTTGGGATCGAGGCCGGCGATGATCTCGGTGGCGAGCGCAGCGTCATCGACGTTGCGTGCGAGCGGGCCGATCTGATCGAGCGAGGATGCAAAAGCCACCAGCCCATGGCGGCTGACTCTGCCGTACGTCGGCTTCACACCGACAACTCCACAAAACGCTGCCGGCTGGCGGACGGATCCACCGGTTTCCGAGCCAAGTGCGAGAGGAACTATTCCTGCAGCCACCGCGGCGGCGGACCCGCCTGACGAACCACCGGGCACACGCCGAACATCGAGCGGATTGCGAGCGGGCCCGTACGCACTGTTTTCGGTAGACGAACCCATAGCGAACTCGTCCATGTTCGTTTTTGCGACGACGATTGCTCCTTCTTCGCGAAGACGAGTGATTGCCGTCGCCTCATACGGGCTCACGTAGCCCGCAAGAATCTTCGAGGCGCAGGTCGTTGGAAGTCCCAGCGTCGCTATGTTGTCCTTCACGGCTATTGGAATTCCGGCGAGCCTTCCGCCTTTCCCTGCCCGCTTCATTCCTTCAGCGAGCGACCGAGCGTCACGCTGGGCCATGTCGTCGTCGGTCCACAGATAGATGTTCAGCGCGTCGGCACCTGCTCCGGCTTGCTTCGCGCGAGCGATGCTCGCGTCAATGGCATCGACCGCCGATACCGACCCGGCGTCGATTTTCGCAGCAAGAGCCGTGGCCGAGAGCCTCGAAAAATCAGGAATCGTCATGGAGCCGAGTCGGTCGCGTCTTCGTGCGTGGCGAGTCGCGGCACGATGAAGAAGCCATCCTTCATCGACGGAGCGAACGATTCTTTCGGCGACATCATCTTGAGGGGCCCACTCGAATCAGACCGGAGCGGCGTGCTATCAACCGGGAGACTCATCAGTGTCGCGCTCTCTATAGTGGTGGTGTCCACCTTCGACAGCACCTCCATGTGCTCGAGAATTCCGTTCAGCTCCGCAACCAGTGGCTCGAGCCGGGCGGGATCGACGCCGAGGCGCGCGAGCTCCGCAACGTGACGCACATCGTCCTCAGTTACCGCCATCAGCTCTGTCCCCTCTCGAGAGTCGTGTATGCGAGCTTGATCGTCTTCGTGCCAACGGCCGCGTCATCGAACTCGATTACCGCCTTTGTGTCACTTCCCTTTCCCGAAACCTCGGCGATTCTTCCGCCGCCGAACAGCTTGTGCCGAATACGCTCACCCGGCACATACGACGCCTGCGCCATGCTCACGTCCATCTCGGCTCTGGTTGTTCCAGAACGCCACGCGGGAACCTCGTGCTGCACGCGCGAGGTGTTTGTGCGCCACCCGCTCTTGCCGAAATCCGGTTCGCGACCGAACGACTCGCGCGAATACGATGAGCGTCCGCTCGAGCGGGCCTTTATGGTTTTCTTATCCTCGAGCATCAACCCCGGAATGTCATCGAGAAATCTCGATCTCATCGACGGCATCGTCTGACCGTTTCTGCGTCTGGTCTCGGCGTGCGACAAAAAGAGCTTTCGCTCGGCGCGCGTGATGCCAACATAGAAGAGTCGTCTCTCCTCTTCCAGCCGTTTCGGATCGTCCATCGAGTTGATTCCCGGAAACAGCCCGTCCTCGAGTCCCGTAACGAACACCACCGGATACTCGAGACCCTTCGCGTTGTGCAGCGTCATGAGACTCACGGCATCAGCATTGGGATCGAGCGCGTCAATCTGCGCAACGAGCATTGCCTTCTGGAGAAAATGGTCGAGCGGCGTAAGCCCAACTTCACCACCGTCGTCAACGACAGCTTCTGCTGCTCCGTCAATGAGCGCGCCGACGTTTTCACTTCGGTCACGCGCTGTCTCCGGCGAATCAGCCTGTAGGAAGTCGCCGTACCGGATGGAGTCCACGATCTCGCGCAGCAGCTCATCAACGCTGGCTTCTTTTGCACGCTCGCGAAGTGTGCCTATCAGCGTCGCGAATTCCTTCAAGCCGGCTCGCGGGGAGGGCTTCATACCGGTAAGAAGCTGATCGTTTCCTGCCGCTTCGAGCAGCGGAACGCCTGCCCTGCGCGCGATATCGGCGAGCGTCTCGATTGTTGTCTCACCGAGCTTCCGACGCGGAACGGAGACTGCCCTGCGGAACGCTTCGTTGTCAGATGGATTTGCGACAAGCTTCAGGTAGCTCATCAGATCGCGGATTTCCTTGCGGTCGTAGAAACGCACTCCTCCGACAAGCCGGTAAGGAATCGTATTCTTGCGGAGTGAATCTTCGATTGCTCTGCTCTGCGCATTGGTGCGGTACAGAATCGCGAAGTCGCGGAGTCCAAATCCCTCTTTAGCCTGCCGCGAGCGCATCTCGTCGACGACCATGTCGGCTTCGTCACGCTCATCGAGCGTGTGAACGAGCGTGACTTTTTCGCCTACCGGCTGGGTCGCACGCAACGTTTTGCCACGACGGCTGACGTTGGCGCTGATCGCCGCATTGGCCACGTCGAGGATTGACGGAGTCGAGCGGTAGTTCTCTTCGAGCTTCACGACGCGCGCCGACGCAAACTCTTTCTCGAAGTCGAGAATGTTGCGGATGTCTGCACCTCTCCAACCGTAGATCGACTGATCGTCATCACCGACGACCACGACGTTGCCATGAGCGCTGCCGAGCAGCTTGATGAACTGGAACTGAGCGCGGTTGGTGTCCTGGTACTCGTCCACGAGGATGAACTGAAACTTCGCGCGATACTTCTCCAGGATCGCTGCATTTTCGCGAAAGATTTTAACTGGAAGAACGAGCAGGTCGTCAAACGTCACCGCGTTGGCGGCGCGAAGTGCCGGCTCCAGCTCGACGTAAACGGTGGCCGCCGCTTTCGTGAGCGGATCCATAGCCGCCACCTGGAGCTCGGCGGGAGTGACGAGTCCGTTCTTCGCGTCGGAGACAAGTCCGAGAATCGACTTCGGCGTCCACTGCTTCGGCGAAATGCCAACACGGTCCATCACCCGTTTTACGATGCCGAGCGTGTCGTCTTCGTCGTAGATGGTGAAGTTGGCCGTGCGTCCAACCGCCGGCGCGTGAGCTCGAAGCATTCGCGCGCCCATGGCGTGAAAGGTTCCACACCACATCTGCCTGAGGTCGGTGTCTACGAGGCGCGCAATTCGGTCGCGCATCTCGCCCGCAGCCTTGTTCGTGAACGTCACGGAAAGAATTCGCGACGGATCGATACCGTGGTGCTGGATCAGTCGTGCAATGCGTGTGGTCAGGACACGCGTCTTGCCTGAGCC
>JBDUEH010000212.1:0-4994 GCA_040002555.1 Gemmatimonadales bacterium
ATGTCGGCGCTCCTCGAATCCACCGCCGCCGGATTCTATGGTATGGACGGCGCAGGCGACACGACATTCATCAATGCGTCCGGTGCCCGCATGCTCGGCTACACCGTAGAGGAGCTGCTCGGTGCGAACATGCACGACATAATTCACTCGCGCCGTCGCGATGGAACGCCGTATCCGATAGAGGACTGCCCGATCCATAAAGCAGCCCAACACGGAGGAACTGTCACCCGCGAAGACGAAGTTTTCTGGAGAAAGGACGGAACTCCTCTCAGTGTCGAGTACTCGACTTCGCCGATGTCGTTGAGAGAAGGCCACCGGGGTGCAGTCGTCGCATTTGCCGACATCACCGATCGCCTCGAGGCCCAGCAAATGGTGGCCGAGAGCGAGGCGAGAAAGTCTGCAGTGCTTCGATCGACTCTCGATTCGATCATCTCGATGAACGCTGACGGTAATGTCACTGAATTCAATCCTGCCGCCGCTCGCACGTTTGGCTACACGCGTGACGAGGCGATCGGTAAACCGCTCGGCGACCTCATCGTTCCCGAGCGCCTGCGCGGCGCGCATCGCGGCGGGCTCAAGCGATATCTGGAGACTGGAAAGGAGCAGGTGATCGGAAAACGCCTCGAGCTTCCGGCGATGCGAAAGGACCTGACCGAATTCGACTGCGAGCTTACGATCACCCGGAGCGACATCGGTGACCAGCCTGCGTTCACTGGTGTTCTTCGGGACATTTCGGAGCGCAAGCAGATCGAGTCCGAGAGAAAAACATCGGAGGCCGAGCGCGATCAGCTCATCAAGGCGCTTGCGCGAAGCAACACGGAGCTCGACCAGTTCGCGTACGTTGCTTCGCACGATCTCAAGGCCCCGCTGCGCGGCATCGCCAACCTTTCGCAATGGATCGAAGAAGACCTTGGAGAAAAGCTTGGCGGTGAGAACAAGTCTCAGATGGGCATGTTGCGCGGCCGCGTGCACCGAATGGAAGCGCTCATCGACGGAATCCTTCAGTACTCGCGCGCCGGCCGGGTAAAAGCTCGGCCAGAGAGCATCGACACCGGTGCACTGGTGGCGGAGGTAATCGAGCTGATGGCCCCGCCCAGGGAAATTTCCATCTCGATTGCGCCGAACATGCCAACGGTGACGGCCGAGAAAATTCCGCTTCAGCAGGTTTTCATGAACCTGATTGGAAACGCCATCAAGCATACGGGTAAGGAAATCCCGACGATCGGGATAACCTGGTCGGATGCTGGCCCGTTTGTTGAATTTTCGGTCGGGGACAACGGCCAGGGCATCGCTCCACAGTATCATGAGCGGATATTTGGCATATTCCAGACGCTCGAAGCGCGGGATAAGGTTGAAGGGACCGGAATTGGCCTTTCTGTGGTTCAGAAAATCGTCGACGCAAAGGGAGGTCGTGTTTGGGTAGAATCCGAGGTCGGCCGTGGTGCGCGGTTCAAATTCCTTTGGCCGCTTGTCGAAATAGCGGGAGTGTAATGAAATGTCGGATAGGGTTTTGAATATCCTGCTGGTTGAGGACGACGAGGTGGACGTGATGAACGTCCGCCGGGCGTTCGAGCGGAACAACGTCTCGAACCCGCTGTTCGTTGCCGGGAACGGGCTCGAGGGGCTGGCTGTGCTGCGCGGCGATGAGATGCCAAGGGAACGGCGTCTCGTTCTGCTCGATCTCAACATGCCGAAGATGAACGGAATCGAGTTTCTGCAGGCGCTCCGCGCGGATCCGGATCTGGCGGCGACTCCGGTTGTCGTGCTCACAACGTCGAACGACGATCAGGACAAGATCGATGCCTACAATCTCAACGTCGCCGGATATCTGCTTAAGCCAGTGACGTTCAACAATTTCTGCGAAAAAATGACCGCGTTGAACAAGTACTGGGCCGTCGTGGAGATGCCCTGAGGCTCGATGGCTGACGCACGCATGAAGATCCTGATCGTCGATGATGACGACGTCGACCGGATGGCCGTACGTCGCGCGTTGAAGGCGACCGGGATCGACGTCCTGGTGACCGAGGCGGAGGACGCCGAAGGCGCGCTCCGGCGTCTGGAGAAAGAGCATTTCGATTGCACGCTGCTCGACTATCGCATGCCGGGAAGCGACGGGCTCGAGGTGGTGAGACGGGCTCGCGAAAAAGGTTTGATGGTGCCGTTCATCATGCTCACGGGTTTTGGTGACGAACAGACGGCCGTTGAATTGATGAAGGCCGGTGCCGCCGATTACATCCCGAAGAATTCGCTCACCGCTGAACGGCTTGCGGTAAGCCTGAGGGGTGTCGTCAGGGTGCATCAGGCCGAGATCGAGGCGAACAGGGCTGACGTCGAGCTGCGACGGTATGCTCAACAGATGAGAGCGGTTGCGCAGGCGGCGATCGAGATGAACTCAACGTTGTCGGTCGATGCGATGCTCCAGGCAACGACAGAAAACGCGCGGCGCATTCTCAACGCACGTTATGCCGAGACTCGGCTCACTGTTGAAGCGAATCAAAGCAGCGATGCTCTCGAGGCGCAGACGGCGATGTGGCGCGCATCGGCACCGTCTGAGGGGCCGCAGGAGCTGACGTCGTGGGCGGACGCTACTCGTGATGAAATGCCCGGCATTACGCCGGAAATTCTTGCGCTTCTCGCCGCTAATCCCGATGCGCCTGGAATTCCGTCGAGCGGATTTCACGTGCCGACTACGCTGACCGCCGATCTCGCCGGACGCGATGGGCGGAAGCTCGGGACGATCCAGCTGTGGGACAAGAAAGAGCAGACCGATTTCGACGAAGCAGACGAAGCGATTCTGACTCAGCTAGCGCAGCTTGCGTCGGTCGCATTGGAGAACGCACGACTGTTCAAGGCAGCGCAGGAAGCAACGCGTGCGCGGGATGACCTCGTCGCGATCGTGTCGCACGATTTGCGGAACCCGATTCACACGATTCACATGGCCGCGTCGTTTCTGCTGGATATCGCTCCGACAAACGACAGACGGCTTCAGGCGCGTCGCCAGCTCGAAGTGATTCAGCGGTCGGCAACGAGAGCAAATCGATTGATTCAGGATCTGCTCGATGTCGCGCGGATTCAGGCGGGAGGTCTCGCCGTCGATCCTGTTTCTGTTGACGTGAAGTCGCTCGTGCTTGAAGCCGTGGAGTCCGCGACACCGCTTGCCTCCGCCGCGCAACTCAGGGTGGAGAGCGATGTTCCGGATCCGAGCCCGGTTGTTTCATCTGATAGAGAGAGAGTGCTTCAGGTTTTTGCCAATCTCATCGGCAACGCTATCAAGTTCACTCCCAAGGGCGGAGAGATCCGCATTATGGCGAGCCGCGAGAACTCGGAAATTCGCTTTGTCGTGGCAGACTCGGGCCCGGGAATTCCCCCGGAGCACCTCGATCACGTTTTCGACCGCTACTGGCAGGCCAAGTCAACGGCCAAGCTCGGTACCGGTCTTGGACTGTCGATTGCAAAGGGAATAGTCGAAGCCCATGGCGGGCGGATCTGGGTGGAGAGTCCCCCGAACCGTGGCGCCCAGTTCAATTTCACGCTTCCTGCGGCCTGACCGGCTGGAAGTAATCCGAACGTAATGGAGAACGCATGAAATTTTCTTTTCTGGTCGCCGCAGCCGTCTTTTCGGCTGCAACTTCGACCAACGCTGCTGCTCAGTCCACTTGGCCGACCGTGTTCAAGGACGCAACGATGGCGGTAGCGGTCGACAGCGCCAACGCCGTGCGTAACGATGATGGTTCGTACATGACGCGCTCGCGCTGGGACTACAAGAAGCTCCATGCACTCGAGAGCCGGCGCCCCTACATGGCGATGACGCAGACCGCGATGCTACGCTGCACTCCAGTCCGCATCAAGCGATTGACCGAATCGTTCTACTCGGCCAACGGTTCGGTGGTCCGTGAGGGGAGTGCTCCAAATCCGCGCGACATTCAGTACATGACGTGGGATCGCATTCGTACGGGTACCGATGGGTCTAAAGCATACAATGCGATGTGTGCGATGCTGACTCGCCGGGATCGAGGTAAGCGATAGCTACAAGCCACAGCGGGAACATCGGGTTTTACCGCTGGGGCCGCTGAGGGCAAAACTGAGGTGCGATGAGAAAGTCCGGACTCTTGTAACGATAAATTGGCCGACGGCCTCCCTATTTTTTGGTTGGACTACAGCGTGAAGTTCCGGCGCCTTACCGTAGTTCCCCCAAATCTTTTCCTCAGCTTTTCTCAGCTGTCCCCTCAGCGCGCCCAGCGGTAAAATCCGCCGTTCCAGTCGTTAGAGTTTCTGGCCATTTCGAAACAAGTCAGTTAATTGGGGTGATGTACGTCCCCGAGCTCGGCCCGGCTGTTCCCAAAAGAGGAAACGCGATTTCGCGCTTCATCGGTCGCGCGACGCTCAGCGCCGGGGGATGGAAATTCGAAGGGGCGATACCGGACGAGCCCAAGTTCGTGATCATCGTTGTCCCTCACACGTCGAACTGGGATTTCATCGTCGGCGTCGGAGCGCTGTTCTCCATCGGCTTCCTGATCTCCTTCCTCGGCAAGCACACCCTATTCAAGTGGCCGCTCGGCGTCTTCATGCGGTGGATTGGCGGAGTTCCTGTCGAGCGATCGGTGAGCCAGGATCGCGTGGCCGACACAATCGCGGCGTTCGAGTCGGCCGATAACCTGATTCTTGCTGTCGCGCCCGAGGGGACGCGGAAGAAAGTCACGCAGTGGAAGACTGGCTTCTATCACGTCGCACACGGAGCGCATGTTCCGATCGTGCCAGTTGCGTTTGACTACGGGACGAAAACGATTCGGCTGAACGAACCGTTCTGGACCACCGGCGATAAAAATGCGGACATCAGCCGGATCAAGGAGATCTATCGCGGCGTGATTCCAAAGAATCCCGAGAATTTTCAGCTATAGGGATCGTCTCTTCCAAATCGATGGTCCCTGTTTTTGGTTATGAGTGACGGAAGCTGAGTCCCGCGCGTCGAACCATCACACACAAAAACGCAGGCG
>JBDUEH010000213.1:0-4959 GCA_040002555.1 Gemmatimonadales bacterium
CTGGTGATACAACTTCAGTCGCCGAAGCGAGTCTCCGCCGCGCTACAGCGAATTGGCCGCGCCGGCCATACGCTTGGCGTCGCCAGCAGAGGAATTCTGGTTCCGACTTTTCGCGACGATGCTGTAGAGATTGCCGCAATCGTCGCTGCGATGCGTGCCGGTGATGTCGAGCCAACTCGAGTCGTTCAAAACGCGCTCGACGTGCTCGCTCAGGTGATAGTTGCGGCTGCCTCGGTAGATGACTGGAAGGCAGCAGACCTTTTCGCGCTTGCGCGCCGGTCGTATCCGTATCACCGGCTGAGCAGAGGAGCGTTCGACGAAGTGCTGTCGATGCTCTCGGGGAAATATCCATCAGACATCGCGAGCGAGCTCGAGCCGCGCGTCACATGGGACAAGGTCACCGATCGTGTCACCGGAGACCGCGCGGCACGAATGACTGCGGTGATTTCAGGCGGGACCATTCCGGATCGCGGGCTGTACACCGTAAATCTTCCGGATCGAACGAGACTTGGAGAGCTGGACGAAGAGTTCGTGCACGAGTCGCGTGTCGGCGATGTATTCCAGCTCGGATCGACCACCTGGAGAATTGCGGCGATCGAGCACGATCGTGTGATCGTGAACCCGGCTCCGGGAGCGCCGGCACGAATGCCGTTCTGGCACGGCGAGTATGGTGCGCGATCGCTGGAGCTGAGCCACCGTGTCGGCGCATTGCGCAGAGAGTTGGCCGAGGGCACGTCGGCGAAGGTGCTGGAGGAGAAGTACGGGTGCGATGAAGCGACATCCACTTCGATGATGAACTACATCGGAGCGCAGCGAGCGGCGACAGGAGTGGTTCCGGATGACCGGACGATAGTCATCGAGCATTTTCGTGATGAGACCGGGTCCGTGCGGGTTGTGATCCACGCGGCGTTTGGCGGAAGGGTGAACGCGCCGTGGGGAATGGCACTCGCCCAACGCGCACGAGAGGTGCTGGATGGTGTGGATGTTCAGGTGCAGACGACAGATGATGGCATCATGCTCCGGATGCCCGATCTCGGCCGCCCCATCCCGGTGGCGGGGCTTCTTGGACTTTCAGCGATTGAAGCCGAAGAGCTCGTGATGGAAGAAGTCGGATCGACGTCGCTGTTCGGCGCACGATTTCGAATGAACGCTGCGCGGTCTCTTCTTCTTCCTCGCGGAAATCCGCGACGACGGATGCCATTGTGGCTTCAGCGTCTCAAGGCACTCGACCTTCTGCAGACAGTGAAGCAATTCCCCAGCTTCCCCGTGCTTGTCGAGACTTATCGCGACGTTCTTCAGGAAGCGTTCGATATGAATGGCCTGAAAACCGTTTTGAACGACATTGAAAGCGGCGCAATAGCGGTGCAGGTAGTTCAGACAGAAACGCCATCTCCGTTCGCGGCGAGTCTGCAATTCGGCTTTGTGATGGACTGGCTCTACGGAGACGATACGCCGAGGGCTGAACAGTCGGCCGCACTCCTTTCGCTGGACCGCTCGCTGCTCGGCGAAGTGATGGGTGAGGAAGCTGGCGACGATCTCACGCTCGACGCAATCCGGTCGATAGTTGCTGAGCGCGGAGGCTACGCACCACGACGAAGGGCGAGGACTGTCGATGAGCTCGCCCATCTTCTCGACCGCGCTGGTGATCTCAGTGAAAGTGAGCTCGGCGTCCGGATTGCGACCGACGAAGAAGGCGTGCGCGGAAATCCGTTCAATGAATTGGTGTCGAGCCGCCGCGCGATTCTGGTGCCTTTCGGTGTTGAGCCCGAGTGGCGTTACATCCTGATGGAGGCGTACCCGAGATACGTGTCCGCATTCGGGCCGGAGGCGATGAGGAGGGTTCAGGTTCCGACTTCGGGAGGCAGTGGTGCCGGTTTCGCTGGCAATGTCGTCGAACTTCTATCCAGCGATGTCATCCCTGAAGTGCTTTTGACTGGTGCGATGACACAGGGCGCGGGCCGGCGAGAAGTTCTCGCTCGTTTCCTTGCCTTGTCGGGTCCGGTAACCGTCGGAGAAATATGTAGTCGATACGGATGGGATGAGCGTTGGATAGAGTCGCGCCTCACGGAGTGGCAGCGCAGCGGAAAGCTCGTTCGCGGACGATTTCGATCCGATCATACGGAGCCGGAATGGGTTTCTAGACGAATCGCCGAGGTCGCGAGGCGACGTGCTCTGGCGGTTCTGAGGAGACAGATAGAAGCGGTGGAGTTGCCGTTTTATGCGGAGTTGGTTCAGCGGTGGCAACGCGTGGATCCGCGGGATTCGCTACAGGGACTGGACGGTGTCGTGACTGTGATGCGACAATTATACGGTTTGGCGCGTCCGGCGAAGGCATGGGAAAGAGACTATCTGCGTTCGCGCGTGCCCGCCTATGACCCCGCTTGGCTATCTCAATTTCTCGGTTGCGGTGAAGCGGTGTGGGTTGGAGAGGCCAGTGTGGGTTCGACGTCCGACACGGTCTCCCTCGCTCGAGTTCGCTTCTTTGCCAGGGGAACGGGAGCTCTGTGGATTGGAGATGAGCCCCTCGATGAGATCGAAAACAAGCTCAGCGAAAACGCGATAATGGTCCGGGGTGTCATAGCCAAAGAGGGCGCTTCGTTTACTATCGATCTAGAGTCGGTTTCTGGTTTAACCCCTCTCGCAATCAAGGAAGCTTTGAGGGAGTTAGCCGCCGCCGGGATTGTGACCAACGACACGGTTGAAGCGATGCGCGAGGTGATTCGGTGGCGTCCGCTGGACATTGGAAACAGTCCAGATCCGACGAGTTGGCTGCCCGCGGATTATCGGCCATCATCGAACAGGCACGTAGTTCAGCGCAGGCCAAATCTTCGCCGGATTCCGAAGTGGAGACGACCCGATCGACCGGGAGCAGTGTCGTCCAACTGGGGCGGCCGTTGGTCGCTGGTCCACAGACTTGGGACCCTTGGTCGCACCGCTGGCATGGAGGAACTCGCCGCGCAGATAGCTCGACACTGGCTCGACAGATACGCCATCGTGTCACGGGAGCTGTGGCGACGTGAGCATCCGAGAACTTCATGGCGAGCCATCTACCACGAACTCAAGCGGATGGAATTCAGGGGCGAAGTCCGTCGCGGCTATTTCGTCAAAGGTCTGCCTGGAGCCCAGTTCGCGACCAACGCTGCAGTGGAGCAGTTGCGGGCGATCGCCGAAGAGTCAGAGAACGGCAAACCTTTCATTGCGCTAGCGGCGAGCGACCCTGCGAACATTTATAATCTCCCTCTCGACCTGGCTGAACGCGATCCGCTGTCCCGGCCAAGAGGAAGTGGAGGATTGATCGTGACGCGCGGTGGTCGTGTCGCCATTTCTGTTGAAGGCCGAGGAAAGCGGGTGATGGTCGCGGAGTGGGTTGGGAAAGATGATGTGGCTCGAGCCAAGGAAGTGCTGGCCCTCCATCTTCGCGGCGAAAAGAACGCGCGATATCTCATGCTACCGGAAATCGGAGGACAAGCTTGACAGCATCCATAGCTGCAGACCTGCGACCGGCAGTCTCAAACACAAAACGAAGTGTTCGCGGCAGAGTAACGTCGGTGGACCTGGTTCGAGGGATCGTAATGATCCTCATGGCACTTGACCACACACGCGACTACTTCAGCAAGCTTCACTTTCAGCCAGAAGATCTGTCCAAGGCGACGCCTTTTTTGTTCGCGACGCGGTGGATAACGCACTTCTGTGCTCCAACATTCTTTCTGTTGGCCGGAGTGGGTGCGGCGCTCGCCGTTTCGGGTGGTAAATCGAAACGAGAAGTCAGCAAGTTCCTGTTAACGCGCGGACTCTGGCTCATTTTTCTCGAGGTCACAGTCAGCGCACTTGGATGGAACTTCAGGCTCGGCTTTCCGCTCATTCTGCTGGTTATCTGGGCTCTGGGACTGTCGATGGTAATTCTTTCAGCGCTCGTGTTCCTGCCTCAGAGAGTCATTGCAGCGATTGCGCTGATCACGATTGCAGGTCACAACCTTCTCGACAATGTCGGAGGGGCTTCGATGGCCGGCGGAGGGCCGCTCTGGCATCTGTTACACAGGCCCGGACTTGTTTCTCCAAATCCACTGATAATTGTGGGATACCCGATAATTCCATGGTTTGCAGTAATGGCGCTTGGCTTCGCATTTGGCGATGTATTCCGGTGGGAACCTGAACGCAGAAAACAATTTCTGCTTCGCGCAGGCGCGATTTCGATCGTTGCATTCATCGCGATTCGCTTTCTCAACCAGTACGGGAATCCGGTGCCGTGGTCGGCGCAGAAAACAGCCGCGTTGACGGTCGCCTCGTTTCTCAACGCAATGAAGTATCCGCCGTCGCTCGATTACCTGCTCATGACTCTCGGGCCGACGATGATCGCGCTGGCGCTGCTGGAAAATGCGCGAGGTCCGCTAGTACGCGCAGTGAGCGTCTTCGGACAGGTGCCGATGTTCTACTACCTTGGCCATCTGTATGTAATACACACCCTCGCGGCCGTATTCGCGATGTGGCAGGGAGGGAGCGCTGGTTTTCTGAGTCTCGACACAGAATCGTTTCCGGCATGGTACGGCACGACTCTGCCGGGCGTCTATCTCGCTTGGGCGCTCGTCATTCTCATCATGTATTTCCCTTGTCGCTGGTTCGCCGATTTGAAATCGCGGCGGCGCGACTGGTGGCTTAGCTACATCTGACCTAACGAATGTCCGCGCGGCCCAGCGCTGCGCGGACAGCTTCACGCATAGCAATCACTGCTTCGTCGCGAGCAGCGGGACTGTCTTCGCGAATGTGAAGCTCAATCCCGTCGGCAACGGGAGCACGGCGCCAGCTGTGAGTGTGGTTGTCCTCACGCTCGGCTGTTGAATCGGCGCCCGCAGTGAGTGCGGGCGCGAGTGACGTAGCGATACGGCGCTCGAGAGCGTCGCCGGTAACGTCTTTCATCTCTACCTTGATTTTCTCGAGACTCTGTCCTTCGCGCTGCCTGAT
>JBDUEH010000214.1:0-4905 GCA_040002555.1 Gemmatimonadales bacterium
TGGGCCACAACACAATTCGCGGCGCCGCTGGTGGATCGGTGTTGAACGCCGAGCTTCTTGCTGCAACGGGACGGCTGCCAAGCGCGTGATCGTCGTCAAGTTTGGCGGAACGTCAGTCGGTGA
The DNA here is from genome assembly GCA_040002555.1 of Gemmatimonadales bacterium. GTDB lineage: Bacteria > Gemmatimonadota > Gemmatimonadetes > Gemmatimonadales > Gemmatimonadaceae > UBA4720. Next base: position 124 of record JBDUEH010000214.1, read on the forward strand.
CGCCCAGGCAATCAGGCGAACGGCCGAGATTGTTCGCGGCCGCGTCGATCGCTCGCCGATCGTCGTTGTTTCAGCGCTTGGCGGCACGACCAATGCGTTGCTTGCGGTAGGTGAACAGTCGGCAAAGGGTCACCTGATCGGAGCACTTCGCGGAGTGGAGACACTTCGCGACCGCCATCTGAAGGAATGCGAAACTCTCCTCGGCGGAACGTCAGACTGTGATGAAATAAGCGCCGAGCTGAGCGCTATGTTCGATGAGCTCGCGCATCTTGCTGAGGCGCTGTCCACACTCGGACATGTAACGCCCCGTTCGCTCGACGCGATGGCGTCATACGGCGAGCAGCTTTCATCGAGCCTCGTGACCGCGTACTTCAGGCGCATCGGTATTGACGCCGAGTATATCGACGCGCGCGACGTGATGATCACTGACGACCAATTCATGGAAGCCGAGCCGCAGGCGGAGATAATCGCTGAGCGCGCGAGAGAAATCGTGCAGCCATTGGTGCAGCAGGGGAAAGTGCCGGTGATGGGCGGATTCATCGGCTCGTCGTCGTCTGGAATTACGACGACGCTGGGCCGGGGCGGGTCGGATTACAGCGCGTCGCTTGTGGGCGCGGCGCTGAATGCGGAAGCGATCGAAATCTGGACCGATGTGGATGGAATGTTGACGGCCGATCCGCGCGTGGTCGATGGCGCTCTGCTGATTGAACAGATCCGGTTCGATGAGGCGTCGGAGCTGGCGTCGTTTGGCGCGAAGGTTCTTCATCCGAACACAATCGCCCCGGCGGTTCGACTTGGCATTCCGGTCTTCATCTACAATTCGCGTCGTCCGGAAGGCAAGGGAACGAGAATCACCTTTGACGCGCCGCACCGTCCGGTGAGCGCAATTGCAGGGAAGACTGACGTCACCGTCGTGAAAGTGACCGCGGCGAGGATGCTTCTTGCACACGGCTTTCTGAGGCGCGTCTTCGAGATATTTGAACGACACAAGACTTCGGTGGATGTTGTCGCGACTTCGGAAATCTCGGTGTCGGTGACTATCGACGATCCTGCGCGCCTCGACGAGCTACTGGTTGATTTGAGAGATCTTGGTGACGTGTCGATTGAACGAAACCGCGGAATCGTCGCGATAGTTGGCGCTGGAATCTGCGATGCCGGTGGGGAGATGGGACGTGCCCTGATGGCACTTGGCGACATCAAGATTCACATGATGTCCTTGAGCGCGACCGGCATAAATCTCACCGTCATCGTCGATGGCGATGCAGTTACCCCGGCAATCAAGCGGCTCCATGCTGAATTCTTTCGGAGTGAAATGAATTGAACGAGCCAGCGATTGCTGTAATCGGTGATGGAAAGATGGGGCGTACGGTTGCTGAAATGATTCAGCAGCGCGGATGGCATCTCACCGCGATGCTCAATGAGGAGCACAATCGCAACGGAGCCGGCATCACCCGGCGAGCACTTGGCGACCCCGATGTTGCGATCGAGTTTACCGAGCCGGGTTCGGCGATTCCGAACATTACGGCGTGCATCCGCGAAGGAGTGCCTGTCGTTGTTGGCACCACTGGTTGGTACGATTCGATCGAGGCAATCGCATTGGCGGTCAATGAGGAAGGCGCGTCATTGTTATGGGCGCCGAACTTTTCGATCGGCGTCAACCTGTTCCTTGAGCTTGCGCACGCCGCCGCCGAGATCATGTCGCGAGCACCCGAGTTTTCTGCGGCGATGGTCGAAACCCATCACTCCGCGAAGAAAGACGCACCGTCGGGTACCGCGCTCGCAATCGCGGGCGCGATGGAAAAGAGCCTTGGTAAGAAGCTTCCGGTTACGAGCGTTCGTACCGGCTCGGTTCCCGGCACCCATGAGCTGATATTCGACGGCCAGTTCGAGCAGATTACGATGCGGCATGAAGCGCGCGACCGAAGGGTGTTTGCTGATGGTGCGCTTCGCGCCGCTCAGTGGCTAATAGGGAAGAAAGGAATCTTCACAATGCGCGATGTTCTCGGATTTACGCAGGCATCGCATGAAGGAATTCGCTGATGATTGAAATGCCCAGGGACAACAAAGGTCGAGCGCTGCTGAGAGGTTGCGGCACCGCGCTCGTGACTCCGTTCAAAACCGATGGAAGTCTCGACGGGGCAGCACTCAGGGCGTTCGTCAAATGGCAGCTCGACGAAGGAATTCATTTCGTCGTCCCGTGCGGTTCGACAGGGGAAGCAGCCACGATGTCGCCCGAAGAACATCGCCGGGTCGTCGAGATAACAGTCGAAGTTGTTAACGGACGTGTACCCGTTGTCGCGGGGGCGGGATCAAACGACACGAAGAGAGCGATCGCATTGTCGAAGGAAATGGAATCGCTCGGGGTGACGCATCTGCTGCACACATCGCCGATGTACAACAAGCCGCCGCAGCGTGGTATCATCGAGCACTACCGGGCAATCGCGGATTCCGTCGATCTGCCGCTAGTTGTCTACAACGTTCCAGGCCGCACCGGCAGCAATGTCGAGGCATCGACGACACTCGCTTTGGCAGAGCACGAGAACATCACGGCGGTAAAGGAAGCTTCGGGAAATCTGGGACAAATCGCCGAGATCATTCGGAACAAACCAGAGAATTTCACTGTTTTGTCGGGCGATGACGCGCTGACCATTAGCGTGATGGCAGAAGGCGGCGACGGAGTTGTGTCAGTCACGTCGAATGTGCTGCCGATGATGGTTTCACGTGTGGTGGAGTTGTGGGACAACGGTGAGACCACGAAAGCACGCGACCTTGCACACCAGGTATTTTCGTGGACATCCATGGCGTTTATCGAATCGAACCCGATTCCGACAAAAGCTGCGCTTGCGTTGATGGGCCGAATGGAGAATGTGCTAAGACTTCCGCTCGTCCCCCTTCGTGATGAATACATCGAAACAGTTCGCGCTGCCCTCGGCCCGACTGGAGCACTCGACAAATGACAGATCATTTCGAATCGCCGATGACAGGCGAGCTCGCCGGAATCTCTCTCGAGATGCGCGTTGAAGGTGCCCTCGCGGAGTCTGCCGCTGGCCGGCTTTCGCCCGACGCTCGCGATGTTGTCGAGGAATTGCTTGCGCGGCTCGAGGGCGGAACCGTTCGCGCCGCGAGACGCGATGAATCCGGAACCTGGCGGGCGGTGGCATGGGTGAAGCGCGGAATCCTTCTCGGATTTCAGCTTGGCACTCTCCAAGACATGTCTCCGGAACCCGGTCCGAGCGGAAGCGGTCAGCCCGGCTTTCGGTTTTTCGACAAGGACACGTATCCGCTCCGCATGTTCAAGCTCACCGACGGCGTTCGGATCGTGCCTGGTGGCTCTTCAATCAGGCGAGGCGCGTACGTCGCGAAAGGGGTCGTCTGTATGCCACCGATGTACGTGAACGTGGGTGCGCACATCGGAGCGGGCACGATGGTGGATTCGCATGCGCTGGTTGGATCGTGTGCCCAGGTTGGCGAACGCGTGCATCTCAGCGCGGCCGCGCAGATCGGCGGAGTACTCGAGCCCATAAACGCTTCGCCAGTAGTGATCGAAGACGATGTCACCGTCGGCGGGAATTGTGGAATCTTCGAAGGTACTGTCGTTCGAACGAAGGCCGTCATCGGTGCCGGAGTCGTGCTCACTCGTGGCACGCCCGTTTTTGATCTTGTGAAAGAGACGGTCTATCGCGGTACGGCCGACTCGCCCCTCGAAATTCCTGCAAATGCGGTCGTGGTTCCTGGTGCGCGACGGGTTACATCCGGATGGGGAAGTGGCGAAGGAATCTCGCTTCAAACTCCTGTCATCGTTAAGTACCGGGACGACAAGACCGACAGCTCAACAGCGCTCGAGAACTGGCTTCGATGACGGGACGCGGCGTTGTCCGCGTACCCGGCGACAAATCGATATCGCATCGCGCGCTGATCCTCGCCGCGCTTGCGACAGGGGAATCTCAAATCGCCGGAATCCTCGACTCGGCAGACGTCAACTCAACGGCATCCGCGCTTCGCGGCCTTGGCGCGACCATCCCGGATCTCTCGCCGACGTTCAGAGTCTCGGGCCTTGGCCTTCATGGATTGAAACGACCCACTGCCGACCTGGACGCGGGCAACAGCGGAACAACCGTGAGATTGATGGCAGGTGTTGTCGCCGCAAGCCCGTTCGCGTCACGATTCACTGGCGATTCGAGCCTCAGCAGTCGTCCAATGAAACGGATCGCAGACCCACTTCGGGCGATGGGCGCGCGCTTCGAATTCGAAAACGAAGACGGACTGCCGATGACAGTTCACGGTGGCGGATTGTCTGGAATCATCTGGAACACCAGGGCAGCAAGCGGCCAGACAAAAAGCGCTATTCTACTAGCTGGGCTCGTCGCCGGAGTTCAAGTGACGGTCATAGAATCGAAAAAGTCTCGTGATCACACGGAGCGAATGCTCAAGTCGCTCGGCGTGTCCATCACGTCGGATGCGCTGACGGCGAGTCTCGTGCCCGTTGAGGCGCTGAGTCCGCTCGAACTGGTCGTCCCGGGCGATCCCTCGTCTGCAGCGTACATGGTGGCCCTCGGCCTGCTTCAATCTGAAGGTGAAGTTCGCATCCCCGACGTATGCATGAACGCGACGCGTACGGGATTTTTCGATGCAGTCGTCCGAATGGGCGGGAATGTAGAAGTCGTCGATCGCAAGGCCGTTGCAGGCGACGACGTTGGAACGCTCGTGGTGCGCCCATCAACTTTACGCGATATCAAAGTCAGCGGCGGCGAGATTCCCTCGATGATCGATGAGCTCCCGTTG
>JBDUEH010000215.1:0-4860 GCA_040002555.1 Gemmatimonadales bacterium
CGACACAAATGGTGTCGCTGCCGATCAGCGCGTCGGTCGAATCGCTAAACGTCGCTGTGGCCGCGGGAATTCTTCTCTACCAGCTAAGAAAATGATGGACACACTCTGGGCGATCTGCAGCTTCGTCGTCGGAGCCGTATTCGGATCGTTCCTCAATGTGTGCATATCCCGCTGGCCTGAGGGCCTTTCGGTAGTCAAGCCGCGATCACGATGCCCAAAATGTGGCCATCAGATCGGGGCCGCAGAAAACATTCCGATCATCAGCTGGCTCATCCTTCGTGGGAAGTGCCGTGGATGCGGAACGCACATCTCATTTCAGTATCCGCTCGTCGAAATACTCGTCGGACTGATCTGGCTCGGCAGCTTCTTGCAGTTCGGATTGAGCTTCACGGCCGCAAGAGTTGCGATGCTTACGACGATCCTGTTCGGAGTCGCCGTTACCGACGCAAAGAGCTATCTGATTCCAGACGGATTCACCGTATTCGGATTGATCTGGGTGCTCGTCACAGCGTTCATCTCCGTGTTTATCGGGACCGGCGAGCCGTTCGTCGGTCCGTACGAAGCGATCATGGGTGCCTGCGTTGGCGCTGGAGCAATTGCCATTGCCGGCTGGATTGGCGAGATCACGCTCAAGAAGGAAGCGATGGGCTTCGGCGACGTCACTCTGATGACGGTGATCGGCGCGGCGCTTGGACCCAATCGAGCGCTAATGACGATCTTCCTCGGGGCGCTGCTGGGTGCCGTGGCATTCCTCGGCGTCGTTTATCCGATTGGGTACATTCGTGCTCGATCAGCGAAAACAGAATTTTCCCCTCCGCTGATCCCGTTCGGTGTTTTTCTTGCGCCAGCGGCGATCATCGCCTTGCTTTGGGGCGATTTCATAATCAAGTCTTATTCTCGAATGGCCGGTCTCTGACCCATATGGCAAACGAAAAAACAGGACCTCAGCGCAACTTGCGCCAACGGGCAACGAACGGTTTATGGCTTGTCGCGAGCGCACTGCTGACAGTTGGACTCGCATCTTCGTGCAACGACAAGCAACCGGAGTACGCGGGTCCGTACGGCAAGCAGGTCGCCGACGCCATTCCAAAGATCGAATCGGCGGTTGGGCTAAAGTTCAAGAAGCCGCCTCGCGTAGAGGCGAGGTCCAAAGATCAGGTGCGCCAGTTCGTCACCGCGCAGGTTACCGATCCGCAGGCCGCGCGCGATCTCGAAGGAAAGACGGTTGCGTACAAGCGTCTTGGGATGATTCCCGACTCGCTCGACATGAAGAAGTTCCTCATCGACCTGCTGGCCGAGCAGATCATCGGCTACTACGACCCGCACACAAAAGTTCTTTACATCGTGAACGGCTCTCCGAAGGAAGCTGTTTCGATTACCGTCACGCATGAGCTGGTTCATGCGCTTCAGGATCAGTACATCAGTCTCGATTCGACTCAAAAAGTCGAAGGGGAGAATGACCGGCAGTCAGCCGCACAAGCTGTTTTCGAAGGACAGGCTGTATACGAGCAGATCGCTGTAATGCTCGGCGGCGGCAACGTTGCCGTGAATCTGCCGGGCGGTTGGGATCGGGTTCGCGACATGATTCGTGAGAACCAGGCGTCGATGCCCATCTTCGCTGCCGCGCCTGTCGTGATCCAGGAGACGCTGATTTTTCCATACCTGAGCGGCGCAGAGTTCGTCCGGAACTACAAGGAAAGGAACCCCGGCAAGGCGATCTATAGCGACATGCCCGTATCGACTGAACAGATTCTTCATCCGGGCGCGTTCTTCACGAAGCGCGATCCTCCGACTGTGATCACGCTTCCGCCGCTCAGCGGAGCGACGAAGACGTACGAAAACGATCTTGGCGAATTCGAGACGCGCCTGTTTCTCTTTCAGCATCTGAAGGACCAGAACAGCGCCGTGCAGGCCGCTTCCGGCTGGGACGGTGACCGCTACGAAGTCTTCAACGATGGACAGGGAATCGTTTGGGCAACTGTCTGGGATTCCCAGAGCGATGCCTCGGAGTTCTTCGACATGCTTGGCAAGGTGATGAAGAAGCGGTATGACGCGACCTCGACCGAAGCGCCTGGCGCGACAACGCGCAACTACACTGGGAAAGGGCGCACGGTGCGAGTGAGCACCGCCGAGGTGGATGGCCGGCCGGTCGTTCTGTACGTGGACGTTACGGCGGGATCGAGCACCGACGTCATAGATCTGGCGAAGGTGACGCTCAAGCAATAGGCGCTACAGGCCGATCAAACGGGATATGCCGAACGTTACCATTCCGATGAGGCCACCGAGCACGTAACCGGTGATGATGATAAGCCTCAGCTCGTTGTCGATTACCGAGCGCAGAATTTCCTCGACGCGGTCTACGCTGAAGGCCATCACTTTTCGCTCGACCATCGCCTGCACATCGAGACGTTGAACGAGGCTCGGCAGCTGGGCGTGAATCCATTCCCAGATGAGCGGTGCAGTGGAGTGAGCCAATTTTTTTCCGGCGTCTGGCTCCTGCACTGACGCCACATTTCCTATTATTTCGGCAATGGGCTTTTGTAGATAAGCCAGCAATGCGTCGTGGATCGTCTTCGTGATTTCTTCACGAATCTCGGGCTCGTCGAGGAGCGACACCAGCTGATCGACGCCGTCGGTCTCGATTGCATCAAGCGCTGCGTCGAACTTGCGTTCCGACATCATGAGCTTAGCGAGAACCTTTTCGTGGAATTTCAGGTCTTCGACGAAGCGGTTGAACAGCCCATGCAGGGCACTTCTCAGCTTCACCCTCGTCGTGGGTTGCCCGAGAAAAGAGCCGAGTTTGCCCATGGCGACTGGCAAGTACGAACCCATGGCTCCTTCCATTGCGCTGACGACGGCGGGTGGCACCTTGTCGATTAGCGGCTCGCGCGACACGATGATGCTTTCGATCACTTCGCCGAGTTTCAGCTCGAATGCGTCGCGCAGCTCAGGGCGTCCGAGCTCGCTCTGCAAATCGCCCGGGGTGAGTAGTCTCTCGCCTACTGTTCGGCCGAGGCTGCGGGCCATTCGCGCCTGATTTTTCGGAATGGCCCCCTGAAATCCGAACCGCTTCTGCTTGGGGTTGAAGAGCATCCAGACCGCAACTGTATCTGACAAGCCTCCAGCCATGGTACCCACGAAAACGTGAACGCCGAACTGGAGCCAGACATTTTCCATGTTCAAAACCACGATACTCTACTCCTTGCTGACCGAGATCGTATCGTCACTACGCTCCTGTGAATCAGAAGTTTTCTCTTTTTGGCGTGGTCTTGCGCGCCGGGGAGGCGAAGGGGGAGCCGCGTCGGCCAGAACCGCCTGCGGATTGTTGAGGAGCATCAGGTGAAGTACTTCATCCATTGTCGATACGAAGGTGAACGCCATCATTTGACGCACTTCTTCCGGAATGTCTCGAAGGTCCTTTTCGTTTGACGACGGGAGGACGACGTGACGAAGGCCAGCGCGGTAGGCGGCCAAAACTTTTTCTTTCACACCGCCGATCTCCAGGACCTTGCCGCGAAGGGTGACTTCGCCAGTGATCGCGGCATCACGCCGAATGTGCCGGCGGCTGAGCACACTGGCAATCGCAAGAGTAATGGCTGCGCCGGCGCTCGGACCGTCTTTCGGGATCGCTCCGGCCGGGAAGTGGATGTGAAGATCGGACTCCCGAAAATCTTCGCTCGCGATGTCCAGCACATCGGCGCGCGAGCGAACGTACGAGTAGGCTGCATCGACTGATTCTCGCATAACGCTGCCAAGCTGTCCGGTCACGGTGAGCTTGCCGTTACCCGGCATGCGTAGCGCTTCAATCAGCATCAGGTCACCGCCGGTCGCCGTCCACGCGAGGCCGGTCACCACGCCAATTTCCGGAACCTGCTCTGCTGATTCGAGCGTGTACCGCGGGTTGCCGAGAATGTCGATCACCATCGCGTTATCGACGATCCAGGCGCCTTGCTCGCCCTCAGCCTTCTTGCGCGCACGCTTGCGAAGAATCGCCGCGATGTCACGCTCGAAATTGCGAAGCCCGGCCTCGCGCGAATATCTGCTAGAGATGAAACCGAGGACTTCATCGGTGAACTGGACGTCCTTGTCGGTGATGCCGTGCTCTTCGAGCAACCTTGGCAGCAGGTAGCGCCACGCGATCTCGACTTTCTCTTCAACCGTGTATCCGGAGACTCGAATGACTTCCATCCGATCGCGAAGCGGTGCCGGGATATCGTAGATGTTGTTCGCCGTGCAGATGAACAGAACCTGCGACATATCGAAGGGCAGGTTGAGGTAGTGGTCAACGAAATTCTGATTCTGTGACGGGTCGAGTACCTCGAGCATTGCAGATGTGGGATCCCCTGACGATCCGCCGCCGCTCATCTTGTCAATTTCGTCTATCATGAAGACGGGATCCATCACCTGCACGCGTCTCAGCGCCTGAATGAGCAGACCTGGAAGTGCGCCGACATAAGTTCGCCGATGACCGCGAATCTCCGCTTCGTCGCGCACGCCACCGACTGATATTCGATAGAACTCGCGCCCGATGGCTGTAGCGATGGCCCCTCCGAGCGATGTCTTTCCGGTTCCGGGCGGTCCGGCAAAGCAAAGTATCGGTCCATGAGGATCATTGCCGCGAAGCTTTCTGACAGCGAGGAACTCGATGATGCGCTCCTTCGCCTCGTTCAATCCATAGTGTCGTGAATCGAGGGCTTCCTCGACCTGCTTCAAGTCGATGTCGTCCTTGCCGGAGCGTTTGTCCCAGGGAAGTGACAGCAGCCAGTCGAGATAAGTCCTGATGACTTGATATTCGCTCGACGCAGGCGAGAGCATCCGAAGGCGTTCCGTTTCGCGGCGCGCTTCCTGGGCGGCGCGCTC
>JBDUEH010000216.1:0-4851 GCA_040002555.1 Gemmatimonadales bacterium
ACTTGTCCTGGAAAATGGCGTCCGGCCGATCGGTCTCCATTGCCCGGTAATAGGCGACCCAGCGGGCGGTATCGGAGATGTTTTCGATTAGCATCTATTAGCCTGCCCCAGCTGCAAAAAAGGAGAAGCACTTGGTGAGTGAATCGTAATTTGCCAATGAATTGGTCGCTACGCGAGCGATGACTTTTTCTGTTTGCGAGCGGCCGAGTGACACACGAGGTATGTTCGACCAATGAAGGAGTTCTTCGTTGGCAGGCGGGGTCTAATTTCCGGAATCGTCCGAATTGCAGGATGGTTTGTGGTCGCCGCCGGGCTTTCCGTGGCCGGTGGATGCCGCTCGGACGCAGCGCCATCTGCTCGGCAGAGCTCAGCCGCGACGTCAGCTTCGGTTTCGCAGGTCTCGACTCAGCGCACCAGGACGGCCGTGGCCGTCCCGGTTCGAACCGGGATTGGATTTCGGTCGGGAAAGAATCTCGGCGAGCACTTTGCGAAACATGGCCGCGAGTTTCGCGGGCTGAGCGAGCAGCAGTATCTCTTTGCGGCGCAGACGCTTCGCGATCGCCCGGTTGGAGGGGATGTCGAGGAGATTGTGCGTGGCGATGGAACCTTATCACGGTTCGATCGCGCAAGCGGTGCGTTTCTCGCGTTCAATAAAAACGGTACAATCAGAACTTTTTTCAAGCCGAACGATGGCGAGCAGTACTTTCGTCGACAGGCCCAGCGGAGCCACTGAATAGATGACACGACAGGGAACGGGGAAGCACGGATCTACGGCCGATCCGGTGCGGGCTTATCTCAAATCGCGGGGCGTGTCGGACGACATCGTCGAGGGCGGGCTCGAAAGCGTGGTCGACAGATGGGATTCGATCTCGAAAACTGCGAAAGACTACGACTTTACTCTGGATGACTGGCTCAACGACATGGATCTCCGCGACATCATCCATGGAGCGATGGGGGCCGCGACGGCGGCCGATCGCGAGAGTGTATCCAGTTCTTTGAACAAGGCCGATGAAAGGCTGAAGAAGGCAACGGCGAAGACCGGATCGATCTGGGGTACGGCGATGCAGGGGGACCTGGCTCCGCATCCGGTGAAGAACTGGTGGTATTTCCGTCGTCCACTCAATCCGGGCGAGACAATGGCCGACGATCTTGAGGCGGCGGGCCTGGATTAATATTCGAGTTCGGGTCTGATCTCGGAGACTGGCGGATGTCTTGCGTTATTGGGGCACTGGCTTGACCGCTCCCACTTCGAGACAAATGGATATCACCCGAGACGAACAGACCGCAGGACTGATGAACAGAGTACCCGAGATCACGATCGTCTTCTGGGTGATCAAGATTCTCGCTACAACTGTCGGCGAAACGGCCGCTGACCTGCTCTCCGACACGCTCAAGCTCGGACTGGTTGTAACGTCGTGGGTGATTGCAGCCATCCTGATCGTAACGCTGGTCTTTCAGTTTCGAGCGCGCCGCTACGTGCCGCCCATCTACTGGCTCGTGGTTGTCTTCATCAGCGTCGTCGGCACTTTGATCTCCGACAATCTCGTGGACAACATGGGCGTGCCGCTTCTCACGACTACGATCATTTTCGCCGTTGCACTCGCCGTTGTCTTCATCGCTTGGTACGTCGTCGAGAAAACCTTGTCGGTCCACACGATTTTCACATTCAGAAGAGAGACGTTCTACTGGCTCGCTATTCTCTTCACGTTCTCTCTTGGAACGTCGGGCGGCGACCTTTTGTCAGAAAGTCTCGGACTCGGCTACACAGTTGCGGCGATGATTTTTGCCGCAGGTATCGCAATTACGTACATCGCGTACCGAATGGGTCTCAACGGCATACTGGCGTTCTGGATCGGGTATATCCTCACGCGGCCGCTTGGCGCTTCGATGGGCGACCTTCTCACAGCCGACAGAGCGGAAGGGGGCCTGGGGCTGGGAACGATTCCGACCAGCGCCGTTTTCCTGGTCGTGATCGTCGGGTTGGTGATTTATCTAACGAACCAGGAAAAGCAGAAATCAATGGCTTAGCGAGAAGCCGAGCGGGCGTTCGAGCATCGCGTGCAACGATTCCACTGGTATCGATCCTTTTTCATCTGAGCAAATCGCGCCTTTATGCCGCGACCGATTGCCCGCAGCGCCGCCGCCAGATACACTTTTTGAGCAAGTCGCTCCGTGATGTCCGTCTCATATGCGATCGTCTGAGAGCAGGCTCGCTCGATTAGCTGGAGGTTGCGCATGAAGAAGAGATCCACTGCCGCGGAGTCGATTGACGCACTCGCGACAGGAGCCGTGGGATGAGAAGAATTGCAGTGGTGTCGCTGTGCGGCTCGCTTGCGATCGGGACTGCCACCTGTACCGACGGGGATGTTGCAGGTCCGGACGTGACGGAGAAGATCCCATCACCCGGCCTCAGTGGAGTCATCGCGTTTGTATCCGACCGTGACGGAAACCCAGAGATCTACACGGCAAATGCCGACGGCTCGAATGTTGTGCGCCTAACGAACGATCCGGCGATTGACTCAGACCCTGTGTGGTCGCCTGACGGAAAGAGGATCGCGTTCGTCAGCACGCGGGCCGCCCCACAAGGGGCATCGGACGTCTACGTCATGAACGCCGACGGTTCGAACGTAGTTCGGCGAACGACGGTCGGAAGGAGCTGGTCACCGGCATGGTCGCCAAACGGACGCAGGATTGCATTCGTGGCAGAACGCAACCCTGCGTCCAACAGCCAGATTGTCTATGTGATGAACGTGGACGCCAATTGGCAGGACCCCGTCCGGATTGGCTTCAGTGGCTCCAGGAACGCCATTACCGAGGGGGAGCCGGCCTGGTCGCCAGACGGCGGAAAGATCGCCTTCCGGAGCAGCGGCGACTACACGGCCGGTCTTTTCATCGCAAATGCAGACGGGTCGGGTATCCGTCCGCTGCTCAAGACCAGTTCCGAAGGCGACATCAAGTATGTCGCCTATAGGCAGCCAGCGTGGTCACCTGACGGAAGCAAGATTGCGGTCGTGGAATGTCAAACGGCGACGGGCACTTGCTTTCCCTCGAGCTATATCAAGCTGATAAACGGCGATGGGTCTGGCGACAGGACATTACAGGCAACGAGCGGCTACCCTCGGCCCTCATGGTCGCCGGACGGCCGTACCATCGCGTTCTCGGCTTCGAGCTCAGCACCGATATGTCAAATCAATCAGGTCCAACCGGCATGTAAGCGTTCAATCAGATACGTTCGAACGGACATCAACGCGACCGGGCTGATCATCGAAGACGGCTACAGTCCTGCATGGCGGCCGGACGCCGGTGCGCTGCCCAATTCAACGACAGTAAACCCGCCTGCCGGCATGGTTGTGTCAAACCCCGTCGCTGACCGCGTGCCGTCGACGTCGGTAGGCGTTCCCCGTGCAAATCAAGTTTCGGCCAGCTCCTTTGCCGGCGGAGACGTCGCTTACGTCTCTGCGGCGCCGGGATCGCTTCCGACGGCAGCCCTCGTCACGGTGCGCAACCGGACGAGCGGCGGCGCGCCCATTGCCGCCATCGTGATGGATGGCGGATTCGACCCCGTGGGTGTCAGCGCAGTAGTCGGCGACGAGTTGCTGACCACGGTCGCGATGAAGGACGGCGGAGCAACAATTTCCATGGTGACAACGGTTCCACCGCGTCGGCCCCCTGTGGTGGTTCGCACACAGCCGGCGAAAGGCAGGACCGACGTAGCGCTCAGCGTTCAGGTAGTTGTCGTATTCAGTGAGCCGGTGAACAAGGCGACAGTGAACGCGTCTTCCATCCGTCTGCTCTCGAATGGGGTTGGGGTCAGTGGTACGGTGCGAGCCTCCGATGATGGTTTGAGTGCAGCATTCACGCCGGACGGTCCGCTCGAACAGCTGACCTCCTACGCGATCGAAGTGGGGCAGGGTGTACTCGATCTTGACGGCGACGCGCTTGCCGAGACCTCGTCGTCGCCATTCACGACCATCGCAGCTCTCGAAGGAGTGGTCGCATTTGTTTCCGACCGGGAGGGCAATCCGGAGATATACACTGGCAATATCGACGGGACACGAGTAGTCCGGCTTACTAACAATCCTGGGGTGGACACAGATCCAGCGTGGTCGCCCGATGGAAAAAGAATCGCGTTCGTGAGTGACCGCGATGGCGGCTCCAACATTTACGTGATGAATGCCGACGGCTCGAATGCTGTTCGGCGCAGCATCGCCGGGTGGATTAGTAGCTCGCCGGCCTGGTCACCGGATGGACGCAGGATTGCATATGCGAGTCGAAACCCATCGTCTGACATAGCAGGCGGACAAGGAGGCCTGTTTCCCCTCATCTACGTGATGGAAGTCGATGGCGATTGGTCCCGACCCGCCGGCGTGGGGCCCGCAAATGCAGAAACTGAATACCCCACCTGGTCACCAGATGGCAGCAGGATTGCCTTCGCAAGTGGCTATGGACTCTACGACGGCGAGCAGATCTTCTCGATGAAAGTTGACGGGACCGACATCCGCGTCCTGGCAGCCTCTTATGTGGACTTTACGCGCTACGACGAGGGTGAAATCTATTACCAGCCTGCGTGGTCACCCGACGGAAACAAGATCGCCGTGGTCGCTTGTCACTTTGCGCCTTTCAACTGCTACCCGTTCAGCACCGTTTCCGTAGGGAACGCGGACGGCACGGGGCTGAAAACGATTCAGTTCGCAGGGAGCTTATCGAGACCAGCCTGGTCGCCGGACTCGCGCTTCATTGCGTACGGTTCAGCGTCGTGCTGGGTCTGCGAAAGGTCAATTCGCTTTGTTCGAGCAGACGGCACTATCGACCCGCGCACTCGCGACACCTTCATTGCCGACGCCTATAGCC
>JBDUEH010000217.1:0-4820 GCA_040002555.1 Gemmatimonadales bacterium
AGCCCGCAGACGCATAGAATGAGAACGGCCCGCGGAAATGGAAAACGTCGGGCGATACGGCGAGCGTCAATTGTCCACCGTAACCGCGCAGGTCGCTCACCCGCGTCGATACGCGGCCGAACTGGTTTGATCTTCTGGATTCCGATGCCGACACTGAGCCACTCGCGGGATCGATCGACGCGGTCGAAACGAACACCGGGCGATTCGCCTCGCTCGCCAGCAAGAGACGTGGCGTTCCGGAGAAATTCGCGTCGATCACTCCCGGCTGAGACAAATCGTACGAGCCAAGGCCCGAGAGTTTCACGAGCCAGCTCCGAACATTCGTTGACCAGTCGAGCGACCCGCGCCAGCTGCGCGGAACATCGTACGATGGATCGATCAGAGTGACGGGAGGCGACGTTTCTGCGAGTACGCCACTGCCATCGAGACACTGTGTCGGGATTTTCGTTGGATCGCCGGCAAAGAGAGAGAAGTCGGCCGCCGGAACCGCTGATCCAACACATGACAAGGTTGTCGTTGCGCCAGCGAGTCCCGTTGCGGCAGATGCATCAGCGAGAATTCCGGGGCGAAGGAGATCGCGGAACTCACCGATGCCTCCCTTGATCACGCCGACAGTCGTTCGATAGAAACGGCCAACGTTGTTCTGATTCGTCCCCGAACCATTGTCCTTGCTCTTGTTGTAGAGAAAAGAGAAGCCGGCGCGCGGACTAACATGAACTCGCATCGGCGCCAATCCGCTTTGCACTCCGAGTGCCTGCTCCACCGCAGAGTTTGTCGCCGGACTGCTGCCGAACCCATCGGCTTCCACGCGCGCTCCGTACAGCACATTGAAGAAGCGGGACGGCGTGTACTGATGACCGAGCGCAGCCGCACTGTTCCAGACGGTTCCCGATCGCTCCGGCTGACTCAACGTGCGCGAGAAACTCGCTGGATGTCCGGCTGCAAAATCGTCGATGGAATTGAACGAGAACGAGCCGAGCGCGTTCGATACGCCTTGCTGCTGAAGTCCGTCGGCGCGCCCCCAGAGCAGCGCCTTGAACCGGTGACGACGCCCACCCGCATTCCAGATCGTTTCGTTCGCGCCCTCAGCCGTCCATCTGCTGTCATCAGTTGCGAAGTACGATCCGCCACCGAGTGTGAGGCTGGTGATGTCGTTCGCTGCGTCTGCCGTTGCAGAGCGGACGAGGATCGTCGCGCCGGGTTGCTGGAGATAGGGACTCACCTTTGTGTCGACGGCGCTTGCTGCAAGTCTCGTTTCCGTAAGAATCCTGCGTCCAGGTCCGACGTAACTACCAAGAGTGAGTTGTCCACCGACTGTCCGCTCAGTTCGTTGCCCGGCCGATGACGGCGCGGAAAGAGGGCTGAAGCCGAGTGCACCGTCTTTCGTGTAGCCGAGGTAGCTGGTGAGTGCGCGGGTCTTGAGTGTGTCGCGGGTGATGTCGGCACGACCGAGGAACGTGATGGCTGAGTGCTCACGATCGTTAGGAATTCCATTGCCGCTCAATCCGATACCACGCGGTCCAGCGAGCGCGATGAGTCGTCCCACCGAATCCGGTGAGACGCCCGCGAGAAGAAGCGCATCGGCCTCGGCGCTAACGAGAGTCGTCGGATTGCTCTGATTCTTTGCGACATCAAGGGCGACGTTGTAGGTGAGCGCTTTGCGGATGAGTTCGCCGTCGGCGCCGAGGCTGCCGCGGAATCCTGCGGGTGCCGATCCCAGGGCACGAGTTGCGGCATCGGCGAACTGAAGCTGGCGGGCGTCGAACGTGACGAATCCGTTTCGGCGCATGTAGTTGCGACTGCCCGGTCCAAGCCTGACATCGACATTTGCTCCGGCGAATCCGCCGCGCGTTGGATCAAACGTCGCGCCGGTGACACGAGTCTCGGTTCGTGCGGCGCGGGGAATCGAGCCGGCAGCGAGGCCCATTCCGTTGAGTGTATTGAGATTCGATTCGGATCCGGAGCCGAGTACCGAGGCGCCGGCCGGCGTCATGGTGATGTTGGACATCGTTCCGGCAACTGCGTTGAGATCTCCGGCGACGGTAGGCGGAATCTGACCGCTGACACCGTCCTGCCATTTCTCGGAGGCGCCAGTTTCGGGTTGGGTCGCGCTTATTGGGTTGCTCGCGCGCACCGGTTTCTGCGCCGAGACCTTGACTGTTGCGAGGGTCGCGATGTCGCGCCCGAGCGTGAAGTCGGCGACGAGCTCTGATTCCGTCGTGAGTTTCTGCACACGCCGGCGCGCGGGCGAGAACCCGGTTGCGCTCACGTAGACGAGATAGTCGCCAGTGCCCTGATCGAATTTTGTCTGGAAGCGTCCGGTGCTGTCTGTCGTGGTCTGCTGGGTGAGCCGGTCGGGCCCGCGGGTGACCATTATTGTTGCGCCAATGACGGCACGAGATGAATCGTCGAGGACTCGTCCCTTGATCACTTCGGGTGTCGTCGCAGGCGCGGGTGTGGTCTGCTGTGCGAGAATCGCTTGTGGCAGCGCGAATAGGGCGGCAGCCATGATTCCGCGGAGGTGGACGAAAGAGAGAGACATTCTTCAGTTGCGAGCTGGGGTGAATCTTTGGCTGTGGGGCCGGTCGTGTTCCGGAGCTTCGACAGTGGTGATGCCGCTAATGGTTCGGTATTTAACTGCTAAATAAATAGCATAATGCTAGGATTATAGCATTAACGTTTCGATTTGAAAGCGTTCGCCAGTTAGTCGAGTACTACAGAGGAATGGTTGACTGGTGGCTCAGCCAGCCCAGTCCAATCGTCAGGTCAGCCAGCCCGATCGTCAGCCGTTGTAAATCTTTCCGGATTTCGAGCGGTACAGCTCCAGCACAGCCCGCGCTTCGTCGCGGAGGACATTTCGCACGATCGAAATGCCGCGCTCTTCGAGATACTGGTAGGACTCAGGAAACACGGGACCTTCCTCGAAGTTGAGCAGTGAAGCGTCCTCACGCGCGGCTCCGTACACCACTCGGTTCACTCCGCTCCAGAGGCTCGCGCCAAGGCACATCGCGCACGGCTCGCACGAAGTGTGGAGTTCGTGCGCTGGCAACCCCGGTCCATTGAGAGAGAATGTTCCAA
This sequence comes from Gemmatimonadales bacterium, assembly GCA_040002555.1. Classification (GTDB taxonomy): domain Bacteria; phylum Gemmatimonadota; class Gemmatimonadetes; order Gemmatimonadales; family Gemmatimonadaceae; genus UBA4720. The sequence continues at coordinate 3,079 of JBDUEH010000217.1, forward strand.
CTTTCTGCTGCGCCATCATGAACGCGACCATTTCTCCGTGAAGCGTGCAGTTCGAGAGGCGCACTACGCTGTTCATCCCGACCGCAACGACCCGTCCCGACTCCACTTCGAAAATTGCCGCTCCAAACGGGCCGCCTGTCTCCCGCTCGACATTCATTCGCGAAACGGCGATGGCCAGCCGCATTCGATCTTCGTCGGTTGCGTATGGTTTATCCCATTCGACGAGTGAGTCGACCCAATCGGGGTACTCGACGTGGACTATCGGATGATCTTTCGTTGCGCGCATGAAACAACGTTGCGGTGAGCGGTGCTCATATGGAAGTGCGGTTGGCGTGGGCCGCACTTCACACATGAGCCCATCCCTGCGTCTATTTTTTTCGATCGTAGATGATGTCGTATGACCGCTGCCAGGTCTTGCCGTCATCATCGGACGTCTGAGCGAACTGCCTCACTTTGTCTGGCGCGAGCGGCGTGAACGCGAGTCTGATCAGCTGCGGCGATCCATCAGGCTTCATTGAGTGAGACAGAAAGACAAGCGAATTGCCTTCCCATGTGCTCGAGCGATACTCGGTGACGCCGCCAAGCTGGCCAACCCAGAACTGCTGCCAGTTCCTGGTCTGGGGATTGTAGGCGTTGAGACTCTTCCCGGTCGTCCCGTTCGTGTTGGTGAAATTCTCGAGCAGCGCGCACTGGCCGCTGACCAACTGAATCGAACTCGTACCTGCGGGACGTCCGTTCGCTCCCGTGAGCTTCCATTCGCCTACCCAGAAGTCGAAGCGTCGTGCGTCGGGATCTTTCGCGCACGGGATAAGGGCCTCTCGAGCTGCGGCAAGTGCGGCCGGAAAGCGCGTGTCGGATCGTATTGAAGCCATGTCGTCATCGGTATTCAGGAGCTCAGGCAAATAGAACCCGGCTTTCACCGACTTGTCGATCCACTGAAACGCCTCATTGTTGTGGCCGAGTCGCGCGTGCATTGCGGCGGCATTGTACATGGATACCGAACTCGCGCTGATCGACGCCGCCTTCGCAAACGCGTCAGCGCCCTTCGCGTACTCCCTGGCCTGGCCGGCGCTGAGGCCAAGTGCGTCCCAGTAGCGCGCCTCATTAGGATGTCTGCCAGCGATCGCTTCGTACACCTTCATCGCGGCAGCGTGATCACCCGCTTTCTCAAGAGAGTCTGCGGCCGCCAACGCCGGATCGACCTCGACTCCAGACGGCTGCTGCGCGTGAACGGGTGGGCCCGCAACGAACGCTGCCAGTATCACCGCGATTCTCAGCGTCTTTTTCATCAGGTACCTCGTGGGGAATTGTTGAGTTGACGCCACCGGCCGGCTTCCGGCCCTCTTCGCGCGAAGGCTATGACCCCGCCATGACCCTTACAACTCAAAAGGGGACAACCCGTTCAGCGGGTCTGTCAGTCGTTGCAGAGTGGTATCAATGCGGAACTACTTTCACCGCTCAGCTTGCTCAGCGGTGACAGTAGTTCATGTAGTTCGTTATTCGCGGCCCGTCCCACCCTGGCGCGGGTCGTCCCATCCCTTCGCTTCCTGCCACTCGGCCAAGTCGATTTGGCGAATCCGCGTTAGAATCCTGTGTGGAAATCGAGGCCGAAACCCAATCCAACCCGGCGCTGCCGTGGTACCGGCGGTCGTCAGCGCGTACTGCCTACTGGGTTGTCGGCGCGGCTCTCGCCATGGGCGCCGCCGAGATGTTCAAGGCGTTCGTCTCTCAGGAAGCGCAGC
>JBDUEH010000218.1:0-4816 GCA_040002555.1 Gemmatimonadales bacterium
GACGATCCTCAGCATGCGCCGATGGGACTGAAGGCCGCTCGCGCCTATTCGACGATCGCGCCGGGCGCTGCGCACGCTCAGCACATGACGACGCACATCTTCATGGCGCTTGGCATGTGGGACGACGTGGCTTCGCAGAACGAGATTGCATCCGGCCATGATCACAGTATGTGGACGCCGGGACACTACACTCTCTGGCTGAATTACGCGTATATCCAGCAGGGCAGGTACAATGAAGCGTTGCACATGCTCGAGACGCTGCGCACTTCGCACAATGCGGCGGCGCCGCGTCCTATCTGGACCTTCAAGGGCCAGTATTTGATCGATACCGATCAATGGACCGGTGGAGTTGCAAAGTGGGACTCGGGCAATGTTCCTCAAGACCCGGCAATCAAGGCGTACTGGGATTTCATCCAGGGCTACGGCTCAATCAAACGAGGCGATGAAGAAGGTGCGTCGAAGTCGCTCATTCAGCTTGCACAGGACAACGCGAAAACCGGCGCCGGTACCGATCCGACGAATGCGATACTCGAGCTCGAGCTGAAGGCGATGGTGAAGCTCGCGCAGGGAGCAAGCGACGAGGCGGTCAAGTTGATGCGATCGGCCACCGCCCGCGAAGACGCGATGCCGTTCGATTTTGGCCCGCCACCTGTCGTGAAGCCCTCGCATGAGCTCTTTGGGGAAATGCTTCTTCAGCTCAAGCGACCGGGGGATGCCGCCGCAGAATTCCAACGCGCGCTTGCACGTGCGCCGAGACGAACGCGCTCGCTGCTCGGCTTCGCGAGAGCAGCGAAGGCGAGCGGGGATTCAGTGACCGCGAAGAAGAACTACGCTACGATCCGCTCGATTTGGCACGAAGCCGATGGAGCACAATCTGGATTGGCTGAGTTGAAGTAGCGGGGAGGGCGGAAGTAGGACGGCCTTACTGCAGTGCCCGCCCTTACCGGTAGCCGCGGTGCTCGCCTGTACCTGCAGTGCCCGCCTTCAACCAACTTATTTCCTGCTTAATCGCTCTGAGTATCGCTCTCGTCACCAAGGCAATCGGTGGCTCTGATGCAAACGCGCCCGCGATCGCGTACAAGGCGCGAGGTGTTACGGATTTCCCGCGCTGGATGGCGTACACCGGCTCCCACATATCGGGCTGAAACTTCGCCTTGAATCGCTCGAGTCCCGCAAAATTGTAGAAACGTTTTCCATGCGCTCCCGTCAATCTCATCGCGAGCTTGAGCCACCGCGGCTCGGCGTCACGCGAAATTACGTCCCGCATCGCGAGTGGTGCGAGGCCGAGCGTGAGATACTCAGCGCCGTCGGCAACAATTGCCATAACGGCTTCTCGCAACAGCAGCTCGATCGTTCCATTCGGCGCGTCGGGTATTCTCGGAAACTGTTCGACAAGCCAGCCGTTCCGAGCTGGCACCGGCGACAACACGGCAAATGCCAGCACCTGGTCTTTCTCCTTTCCGCGTTCAACCAATCGAGTCGCTACAAAAACGCGCCGATCGTCGAGTCGTTCAAGCGTAGAAGGTTCGATGAGAAAATGAAGTGGAGGTAATCCTCTTCCGGCCAACCATCGATCGAGCACGGCGCGAAGACGCGGCGACCCGATTGCTTCTCCCGCCGACCACTCACGAACAGTTACTCCTTTGTTCTCCGCGCGATGAAACTGGGCCCTCAACGATGGATAACTATTCGCTTTCTCAATCCACGAAGCAGGATTCCACGCCGGCTGTGTGCCAAGCACCGCCATGGAATGCGTGGAGCTGCCGCGCAGAAGACCTTCGAGTCGGCCCTCTGCCCCGAAATAGCAGACTCCTTGTCCGTGTGCTGCAGCCGAACTCTCGAATTCCACGACAATTTCGCCGAGCCGGGCCTGGCTCGACACGGGAGCGCCGGCTACGACACGAATCCCGGCGCACTCCACATAGCCCACAACGGCATCGCCTTGAGCTGAAAACCAGTGATCGATTCCCGGATTGACGATCTGGTACGCCGTCGCATTCCAGCCGTAACGCATCACCAGAGCGCGTGCGCGTTGGACAGACTCGGGCCATTCCGGGATCATCAGCCGTGCGTCAGAATTACTTGATTAATGTTGCCGTCCAAAGCTGCCCGTCAAAGACGGAAGAGATAACTCAGCTTTCCGAAAAAACCATCGCTCGTTCTTCGCAGCTCGCGAAAACGGAACTCATTCGGCTCATTCATCGTTGACCCGTAACCGACGTAGACGAGCGTCCCGGGAACCGGCCGATAGCTGAACAACCAGTCCATGGTGAACTCGTTGCTTTTCGTGCCCGAGTCGGCGGTTCCGCCGACAAGAATGGCGTTTCCGTTCCGATCTTCGAGTGCAGAGCGCGATCGCGCAGCATACTGGCCGACCAGGCGGACGAAGATCGATGGCGTGACCTGATATTCTGTCTTGATTCGCGGAATTGTCTCCGTCGAGAAACGCGCGCCATTTCTGCTTCTGTTGAGAACAAGGCGCGAGAATTGGATTGAATTCCTGAGCGCGGTGGTCGGCCGCAGGTCGATTGCGGCATCCAGCCGTGTGCTGGTTCCCTCGGCGGCTTCCCTGAAAATGGGAGTCGATCCACGCGTGATTCCTGACGATGCGCTTATGAACCGAAGCGTTGGTGTAGTTACCCGAAATGACTCGGCGATCTGATTCCCTTCGAAACCGGGAACTAAGAAGGGCGCAACAACACCAGCCTTGGAAATAGTGTAGCCGGAATAGTCAGATCGTTTGTACGCGAATCCAGTTCTCGCCAACGCGCCGCTCACCTGCCATCCGCCCCGCAGTGTAGCGCTTGGAGTCACCGACTCGGTGCTCTCGATCACCGGCCGCCGATTCAAATAGTCCCACGTTCGCTGAAGCTGGAAGAAGGCCCCGTATGTTTGGACCAGCGCGCCATTCTTCCCATAGAAACTGAGCCGGTTGAACGCGTTCGTCTGTACGACGCCCGTGCGATTCACGAACCCCGCGGCTGCGCTGAAAGCAGGCTCGACTCCGCGAAGAGTGTAGTGAAATCCCCACTGGCGACCCGTGCGATCCCAGTCGGCCTGAAGGAGCGATCCGTTGCGATGATTCGCGAGACTATCAGTCCAGCTCTGGGCTGCCTGTAGCTGAACGAAGTACAGCCTTGAGTGATAGAATCGGAAATCGAGGCCGCCGAGCCGCGAAAAATTGTTGCCGTCTTCGCGTGTCGTAAGAACGGAACCGAGAGTGTACTTCCGACTAAAATCTTTTCGCAGGCGCGCAATCCCATAAAGTGGATTGTTCCGCCCGTCCCACGAGTTGACCTGATCATCCTGGACGAGCATCGAGGCGACGTTCAGCCCGGCGAGCTTGCCGGCGAGCTTGAGCCCGCCGGTTGGCCCGACGATGCGTCGCGTATAGATCAGTTGATTGGGAGTGTCGAACAGTTCCAGACCGTCGAGAAAGAACGGACGCTTCTCTGGATAGAAAAGAGCGAATCTCTCGTTCAGAAGAACCTGGCCGACATCCGCCTCGACCTGCGAGAAATCGGGGTTGATCGTCGCATTCAGCGTGAGATTCTGTCTAACTCCCCACCGAGCATCTCCGCCGAAATCACCGCGAGAGACGTATTCGTGTCCGTTTATGCGCTGAGAACCGTCAACTCTCCCTGTGAAGGTCGGAGTCACCTCGAGCACGAGTCCGCGATGCATGTCGTGCAGGCCTTCGAGCGAGCCCGACTGGGCAAGAAAGTTTGCGCTCGCTCTCAACGCGGGCGCCCAGGTGTCCTGGAATCCGGAGTGTTGAATCCGGCGAAGGATGTGAATGCCCCATGTCTGAACGTCGCCGTCCTGATAGCGAAGGCTCTTGAACGGAATGCGTATTTCTACTTCGTATCCTCCTGGGACCAGACGCCCTTTGGATTCAAACGCGTAGTCGGGGTTCAGGTCAACAGTGCCATCGAGTGGATTGATGTTTCGAAATCCGCCACCGGTCGCAGACGCGCCGCCCGCGCCCCCGGCAAACTGCGAGCTCCTGGTTCCGTCCTGTTGAACGCCGAGCGCGTTGACGCCAAACAGAAATGCGATCTGGCTTCCATTGTCGGTGTCGAGGAGGATCTGGACGTGATCCTCGCTGGCGATGTCATCACGATTCGCATGGGTTGCACGAACGACATCGCCATGAATTTCGGTTGCCTTGATACCGAAATAGATCGCATCCGCTCCGTACCACACACGTACTTCCGTCGGTTCTTCGGCAGGCCGTCCGTCAACCGGCTGGTACTGCGAGAAACCTGTCAGTCTTGCGGCGCGCGACCAGACCGGTTCATCGAGGCGTCCGTCAATCGTCGCGACAGTATCAATGCGCGGAATTGCAACACGAGTGTGATTGGCCCGCCCGTCATAGACGAGCGAGGAGTCCTGGATCAGCGTTGCGGCAAGGAAGGCTGCGATCAGCATGAACGCAGAATCTACAGTTCATTTCAGCGCCCGGCTTCCTTGAGGAGCTTGTCCACCACCTTGTCCTGCTCGTCGTAGGACCCTTCGCCGAAGTGATGGTAGCGAATGCGACCCTTTGCGTCGATGAAGTACACTGCGGGCCAATAATGATTCTGAAACGAGTTCCAGACTCCATAACTGTTGTCCATCACGACCGGATACACGACGCCCAGTGACTTCACCTGCTCGCGCACGTTCGCTTCCACCTTTTCTCTCGGGAATTCTGGAGTGTGCACGCCGATGACCACCAGCCCGCGTGATCTGTACTTCGCCTCAAGTGCCTTCACATAGGGCAGGGCGTTGAGGCAGTTGTAGCATTCGAATGTCCAGAAGTCGACCATCACGA
>JBDUEH010000219.1:0-4809 GCA_040002555.1 Gemmatimonadales bacterium
CCCAGGAAGTGAGCGACGACGATTCACTTCTCGCGTTCTCGTTCGACAGCACCGGCTATAGACAGTACGTGCTACGAATCAAGAATCTGCGAACCGGACAGATGTTGCCTGACCGCGCGACTCGCGTAACAAGCGTCGAATGGGCGAAGGATGGGCATACGCTGTTCATGACCACCGAAGACTCGATCACCAAGCGGTCCGACAAGTTCTGGCGTCATCGGCTCGGCGCCGTGCAGAACGATCTTCTGTACGACGAGAAGGATGAGAACTTCGATGTCGGCAGTTTCCGCTCCGAAGACGGACACATGATCTTCCTCCAGAGCTCGGCCAAGAAATCAGCGGAGACATACTACCTGCCCGCGGACAAGCCGATGTCGGCTCTCAGCCTGCTACTCCCTCGTGAAGATGGACACGAGTACGACGCCGACTTCGACAACGGCCGTTTCTATATAAGAACCAACAAGGGCGCAAAGAACTTCCGGCTTGTAAGCGCGCCAGTCGGTGCGCCGTCGCAATGGACGGACGTCGTTCCGGCCAGAGACAATGTGAAGATCGTTGGGACGCAGTTTTTCCGGAACTATATCGTACTGTCCGAGCGCGAGAACGGACTGCCTTATGTCAACGTCATCAACAAGAAGACACATGCCTCGCGTCGTATCGCCACGTCTGAAGAAACATTCTCGATGGGCCTCGGCACAAACGCCGAGTACGACACGAACACGCTGAGGTACGTCTACAACTCGCTGGTGACCCCGCCTTCGACATTCGATTACAACATGACGTCGACGACCAGCACTCTCTTGAAAAAACAGGACGTCCCGAACTACGATCGCTCTCAATACGAGTCGCGCCGCGTCTGGGCCGTCGCGCGCGATGGGACAAAAGTTCCCGTGTCGATGGTATACAAAAAAGGCACGAAGATGGACGGCTCGGCACCGATGCTTCTTTATGCGTATGGGTCGTATGGTGCTTCGATCGATCCGAGTTTCTCGTCTAACCGGCTCGCGCTCCTCGACCGCGGTTTCATCTGGGCACTGGCCAGCATTCGCGGCGGCGGCGAGCTCGGGGAAGGTTGGCGTGACGACGGCCGGATGATGAAGAAAATGAACACCTTCAATGATTTCATTGATGTCGCGAAATATCTCGAGGACAAGAAGTACACCTCGGCCGATAGACTTGCGGCTCAGGGAGGATCTGCCGGCGGCCTGTTGATGGGCGGAATCGTGAACATGCGACCCGATCTGTTCAAGGCTGTCATCGCGCAGGTTCCGTTTGTGGACGTGATGAACACGATGATGGATGCGTCGTTGCCGTTGACGACGGCCGAGTATACCGAGTGGGGCAATCCCAACGTGAAGTCGGAGTTCGACTACATGATGCAGTATTCGCCGTATGACAACGTAAAGGCGCAGAGCTATCCGGCGATGCTTGTCGAGGTCTCGTTCAACGACAGTCAGGTTCCGTACTGGGAGGGAACCAAGTTCGTTGCGAAGCTGAGGAGCATGAAGACCGATAAGAACACTCTGCTGCTCAAGGCCAATCTGGGTGCCGGGCACGGAGGCGCATCAGGGAGGTATGACCGGCTGAAGGACGTGGCGTTCGAGTATGCGTTTCTGCTGGGCCAGCTTCCCCACTAGTAGTAAATAGATCAGGTCGGCGGCGTGTACTTGAAAATGTGCTTGCCGACCGCGTATGCGACGCCCGAAGGAAAGATTCGGAATCTGTTTATGTCTTCACCGCGATCCCAATGCGCCTTTGCCCAGGTCTTTCCTCCATCCACTGTTTCGAACGTGACGGTGTCCGCTCCGATCCATCCCACGTTCTCCGAAATGAACCCGGCACCGTCGAATCCAAAATCGTTTGTGGGGATCGGTAGCTCGGTCCAGGTGAGACCGCCATCGATCGTCTTGATAATAAATCGATCGCTTGCTGCGCCCTGCACGGCGATGTAGCCAGTTGTGGGCGTTGGAAATGAGATCTTCCACAGGCGGTGGCCTGTTGTCGAGCTGACGTAACGCTCCTTCCAGGTGTTGCCGCCGTCGTCGGTTCCGAGCACGACAGCTCGTGACGACAATTGCTCTGCGGCGGTGTTCCCGTCGCCGCGAGCGCCCGCAATGATTCCGTGGAGCTTGTCGACAAAATAGACATCGACTGCGCCGGTGAGCATTGGTGCGAGACTCATCGACTGCCACGTTGCCCCGGCATCGGTGCTTCTCACGAACACCGCCGGCCCGTTCCACCTCCCGACGGCGAAGATGGAAGTTCCATCCACCGACCACATGCCGCAAAGGCCGACCGGCTGGGGCCCGACGATAGTGCTGGTGATGTTCGTCAGCGTGACGCCACCATCGACGGTCTTGTACAGAGCGCGATTCGGAGCAGGGTTACTGAAATTATTGAGGTCGCCAATGAACCCGACCATGGGGTTTATGAAGACGACACTTCTATATAGTGCGGTTCCGCTACTCGATCCCGGATGGAGCTGCGTCCAGGTGGCTCCCCCGTCCGTCGTGTGATGCATTTCTCCGGAAATACCGACGATCCAGCCTTCGTTTTGCGTGATGAATGACGCGTCCATAAAATGTCCAAACGAGTCGCTGTTCGCATTGAAAGTCACCGGAGAATTCGCGAGGAGCGACCAACCCTTTCCGAACGCCGACGCTGTGCCTGTGGTGTCGGATGGGATAGGAATGACGACGACCGGCGGCGCGGTGGAATCGGACTTACACGAACCCAGTGTGATGACCGCGACCAGGCTTACGGTTACTCCGACGAATGAAGTTACTCTTCCCGACAATGCAGAGTTCATCGTGAATCCAAGGCGTTGGTATCTACCAAGGATACGACGTACGAGTAAGTGCGCCAGCGAGATGACAGATTACTGACATGTGCCGACGGGCCGGACGGCTCAATAGCTCTTTAGCAGACTATCGGCCTCCCAGGCGATGCCGCCGCCGAAAACACTCGGCGGCGTCAACCTTTAACTCATTTCAACCCGTGAAGTGTGCGTAGCGCATTGTCAGCCACATACGATCCAATTTTCCGCCCCTGGATTTCTCCCTCATCCGTGGCGAACCGGAAGTGATATCCAATGTAGATGCGCGACAAATCGTTCTCCTTTGCCGCAACGGCTACCGTTCGGAAGGAGCGCGTAACGCCGGGCAACGATCCACTCGTAGTCGAGAATGCCCGGCCATTTCCGGACACAACTGCTTCGATTATCGCTGCGGCGGCTCCACCAGCACCGGCGTGTGCACTCGGATAATCAGGCACGGGCGGGGTTGGAAATCCTAGAACCTGCCAGCCGCCGATCGGACTCGTGTCGGGATTTCCATCGGAGCCAGCCATCGCGACAGCTGTCACCGGGCGCCAGAAATTGTAGTAGTACTTCGATTCGAGAGACGTCGAGTACGCGTCGGCGACTGCAGGACGTATTGGCGCGTAGGGCGTGGTGAAGGCGGCTGGTGATAACACCGTCACTTTCTCCGGCCTACCCGTTCCCGTGCTACCTCGGGTTAAAGTGTTGGATGCGTTCGCAAATCCACCGGGCGGAGTTCCAGTTCACTTCAAAGTCGTCAAGGGCGCTGCCTCACTAATAGGAGCCGAAACCGTCACCGACTCGTCGGGCCTCGCCTCACCAACCCGTTGGACGGTTGACCAATTGGGCGAAGCAGTGGTAGTTGCCGAAGTTCAGGGACTCCCTCGTTATCCTTTGTGACCACTAGATCGCCTCATTGTTTCCGTGCGAAACCGCCCTGGTCATGGGGGCTCAGACATCGATTGCATCGAACCTTGGAGCGTCCGACTGTCGCACTTCCGACGGTGCATACTTCAAGCTGGTCCGGGTAACTCAGTCGAGCGCGTTCGCGGCACTTATCACACTCGAGTCACCAGGGCTCGACACATATCTTCAGCTGCAGACGATCGCTGGAGAGCCGATTGCGATCGGCAACCAGAACAACTCCAACTCGGGCAGCTCGCTCAAGGCGATCCTGCCCCAAGGCTCTTACGTCATCATCGTTGGAAGCCGGCTCCCCGGTGCGTCAGGACAGTTCAGTCTGGGTTATTCGATCACCAACCCGAGCGACGGCTGCAACGACACTTACATTGCGCCTGGCTTCGCCATCGATCAGTACATGAGCAATAAATACTGCTCAGCCAAGCCGGCGTGGGTGGACCGCTATCGAATTCACCTTGTACCTGGCCGTTCGGTCACCCTTCGAGTCGATGACAGATCATACAATGGACCGGTGGCCGAGTTGTTCGACTTTGCGGGGAAAGCAGTCGCGTTTGAGGAAATCCAGCAGTACTACACTCACACGATCACGTTCACTGCTCCCGCGGATGGTTTTTACACGTTTCAGGTTACGGCTGCCGACAAGGAGCTGATCGAGTATCTGTTGACAGTGAAATAGCGTCCGCCAGGCTGTCGACGATGTTCGTCGCGACACGAGAGTTTCACTGCGGCGAACTTGTAAGCCGACGCTGTACCAGTGTTTTAACAGATGATCACCGCCTTGGCATCTTTGAATCACGCACGGTCGAACCGCAATATCGGAATCAGTGGATGGCCGGCAGCACGTACTTGGGGATGAACTCGCGCTGTGAAGTGTATGTCGCTGCTTGCGCGTAGTTGCCGCCCGTGAAGGCAATCACGACATCGAGTGCGGGAATGGCCATGAATACCTGCCCTCCATTTCCGCCGGCGAATATCGCACGAACTTTGCGACCCTCATAGGGAAACTCGACCGAGTTCCATAGCCAGCCCCATTGCTGCTGTTTGCTGAGGTTGCGCATGGCGGATCCGGA
>JBDUEH010000220.1:0-4807 GCA_040002555.1 Gemmatimonadales bacterium
TCACTCCCGGGTCCAATCCAGAATGAGGGTCGATGAGGTCGAGGGGCTTCCGGCCTGATTGTGAATAATCCAGTACTACGGACAACTGGCGCGCGTTTGCTCAAATACTATGAACCGGGGGGCGCTCCCAACAGCCAGGTAAATATCTATTCGCGTTGAGAAGGTGGTTACTCTACATTGGTTTTTCGCTCATCAGCGGACGGTCGACCGGTGGAGACATGGCGCGCGAAGCTTGCCCTGGGTGACAGTGCAGGCGCATGGAATGACTTCATCGCGCGGTATGAACGGCTGATCCTGACGGTTGTTCGTCGCAGCATCAGTGATGAGGACGATGTCGCCGACGTATTTGCAGAGATTTGCGCTGACCTCTCTGCCCGCGAGCTCGCACTTCCGGCCGCGCATGCCGACTCAGGCCGCGCACGGTTTTCAACCTGGCTCGTAACAGTCGTCAACCACCGCACAATTGATTGGCTCCGACGGCGCGATGGCCGCCGAAGAGTTGCTCAACCCGCGGGGTTGTCAGACTTGCAGAGGCAGATATTCAACTCTGTCGTGATCGAGCGCCGGTCTCATGCCGAGAGTTATGAGCTGATCCAGCAGCGATCGGCCGATCGCTTGTCGTTTCGAGAATTCATGAAGCAAGTCACGGCGACTTACCGTCTCCTGAGCCGCGGTAGCGATACAGCTATCGGCCGTTTTTTTCCGGGCCCGCCCGACGCTATTGGCGACAGCGAGCCTGATCCGTCCGCGGCGCTACTCGCATCGGAATGCGCAAGCCAACTCAGTGCTGCGCTCGAGAGTCTGCCGCCAGACGAGCGATTGGCGGTGCAGCTTTTCGTCGTGGACGGATTGGCTGCTGCGTCAGTCGCAAAGATCGTCGGATGGCCTGACGCAAAGGCCGTGTACAATCGCGTGTCACGGGCCGTCAGGCGCCTTCGTCCCGAACTGGAGCGCCTCGGAGTCGATGCTGCTGACGGTGCCCATGAGTAAACAGCGTTTCCCAGTCCGTCTTATCTGCAAATACCGACTCGTCAACTGTCCACATCCAGCCCGCGAACGACACAAGGACTAATGAACTCTGCGAATGAAAGCGCTGTTCCGGATGGTTGTCTCGATGCGGATGCCATTGCGGCATTAATTGACGGGGGCGCAGCCGGATACGCAGAGAAACTGGCCCATGTTGCTTCGTGCGTTGTGTGTCGGGAGCGGGTCGCCTCTGCTGCAGAAGCAATCGAAGATCCTGCGATCAAAGCGGAAATGAACGCGGTCGATCACAGTCGACATGTCACGCGCGCATCGAGACGATGGATCGGCGTTTCCCTGGCCACAATGGCGGCCGCTGCCGTCCTAGTGGTCATCGGCCCACTCAAATCTTTCCGTAACTCCACCGTCCCGGGTGAATTTGACGCCATACACCGCGACGCCTCAATAACGTCGACAATCGCGCCTCGCATCGTTTCGCCAGGTCCCGGCGCGACGTTCGCCGATTCGCTGCGATGGACGAGCATCGCGAATGCTGATCTTTATCGAATTCGCGTGTGGAACCCGAGCGGAGACGTCATCTGGTCCGCCGAATCACGCGACACCATTCTCGCTATGCCTCGTGAGCTCACGGCGAATACACGATATCTATGGGAAGTGGATGCCCGGACCGGGTGGGATCGGTGGGTCTCGTCGAATTTCGTCGAGTTCACGCTGCATGATCTCGCACATTAGCTGGCGACGAAGTGCTGCTCCGCTATGCGCTGTTCGCCACCGTCTTTGCATCGGCACGGCTCACTGAACAGCAGCCCGAGCAGGACGTAAAGGCCGAAAGAAAGCTGACTGCACTCGCGCGGGAGCATCCTGACAGCGTCCGAGATGCAATCGCCAAATCCTTGAGTGCGACTGCATCAGCAACTTTGGCGTCTGAGCGGGCGAAGCAACTTGCCCAGGGCCGAAAGCTTGCGGCGGCATATGCCCATGCGTGGAACGACCCGTTTTTCGTTAACCAGATAACGCGGTTCCAGGCCGCCTCGCCGCAACGCCAGCGTGAGCGAGTTCGTGCGGACAGCCTGCGCCGCTCTGGAAATCTCGCCGTCGAGTCCGCAGGGCTGCCGAAGGCAATGGCACTTTGGCGCGCAGCTTTGAGTGAGGCGACTTCGGTTGGTGATTCAGCTGCCATCGCGCCTGCGCTGATGTCCCTCGGCGCCGGGCTTTATCGACTCGGCAACTTTGATAGTGCGACTGTGTGCCTGAGGAAAGCCGAAACTATTGCCCGCCAGATCGGCGATCAGCGCACACTTGGCAATTCGACCGGCATTCTTGCGAGTGTCGCAAAAGATCGCGGAGACCTGGAAACGGCAGAGACGCTCTATCACCGCGCAACTGCCATTCGTACTCACAGCGGCGACACACGTGGAATAGCAGCGGACGAGAACAACCTTGGCTCGCTTGCTCAGGCGCGTGGAGACATTGGTCTGGCGACCGTCTCATATCGTCGCGCATTGGCAATCAACCGACGGGACAGACGCCCAACCCTCGTTGCGCTCAACCTCAGCAACCTTGCGAGCGCCGCCGCAAGCACGGGTGACAACGGTGGCGCAGAAGCCTTGTACCGGGAAGCCCTTTCAATTCATCAGACGAGCGGCGCAACCGCGGAGTCCGCATTTGACTTTCAAGGGCTCGGCAAGTCTCTAATTCAACGCGGTGACTACCGGGATGCAGAGAAAGCGTTAACCGAAGCGCTGCGACTTCATAAGGCAAGCGGCAACACGGCTGATGCGATCGATGTGAGCATCGACCTCGCAGCCGTGGAAACAGCGATAGGCAATCCGGATGCTGCGCGCTCCGTGCTTCAGGCAGCCGAACGCATAGCGGGCGCATCCAACCAATCCGCGAAAGCCGCAACGCTGGCTCTGGCAGAGGGCAACGTTGCGATGCAGTTCGGCGGATTCGACGACGCGGACATACAGTTTTCGCGTTCGGTCCGGCTGTTCCGCTCGAGCTCGGATTCCGCAGGGCTCGCGGACGCACTCGAGGCGAAAGCACTTCTCGCGCATTCACGCGGTGACGCGCGTTCCTCACTGTCGCTGCTGGGCGAAGCTGCGCGCTTGCACTCCGCAGCGGGCAACCGGCGTTCGGCGTCTCTAAGCAATCTTCTCATGGCGGAAGTCGAAATCGCCGCCGACCAACCCCTGAAGGCACAACAGACGATCCTGAAAGCTTACGAAAGCTTCAAGGTTCTTCATGACCCAGTTTCACAAGCGGCATCTCTTGCAATTCTCGGCGATATCTCGCTTGGGGAAGGTTCAATTGATACCGCTGCGCGACGATACCGCTCGGGCGTGTCGCGACTCGGTAGTCGTTCGGCAAGCGATGTTGGCTGGCGCCTGCACTCCGGCCTTGGTGAGGCGCTTCGGCGTCAGGGATCTCTTACCGCCTCTGCATCTGAATTTCGAGCTGCGATAAACGCGGTCGAGAAAACTGCAGCAGCGGTGAGGCTCGAACAGAGAAGGTCAGGTTTTCTCGCAGACAAGTGGGGAGTATATGCGAGCCTCGCTTCTGTGGAGCTGGCACGCCATCACACGGCCGAGGCGTTCAGCGTGAGCGAGCAGATGCGTGCGCGTCAAATGCTCGATATGCTGGCGCGCGGTCACGTGTCTGGTACGCTTGCTTCGCGAGAAGAGCAGGATTTGCGACGCCGGATTTCCTACCTCACGGAATCGCTACAGGACGGCGGCATGCAGCGTCCGGCTGTTCGCGAGCCCTCGCTGAATGCGCCACTCGCTAACGCAAGGCGCCAGGAGCTGGATCGGGCTCAGAAGGCCTACGAAAAACACCTTCTCACGCTTCGAGACAGTGATCCTTCGTACGCACGAATGATTTCGGCGAAGACACGGTCATGGAAGGAGGTAGCATCGACGCTTCGACGCGACCAGGTATTTCTCGAGTACTTAGTAACTGACTCGGCGACGACAGCATTTGTAGTGACCACCGATACAATCGTTGCGATCGATCTTCACATCAGGCACAAGTCGCTTGCAGATCTGGCCGAGTTCTCCAGAAAAACGGTAGAGCAGCCGTCTTCTGGGAGGAGTAGGGAACTCTGGGAGACGCCCCTGCGAAGGCTCTACGGGATTCTGATTCAGCCGGTTAGTGATGCGGGTTTCCTCCGAGGGAAAGAGGAGCTGGTCATCGCTCCGCATGCGGAACTTCACTTCATCTCGTTCGCCGCTCTTATCGGCCGTGACAATCACTTTCTCGTTGACGCTTTTCGACTCGCCTACACGCCTTCCGCTACCGTCTGGGTCGGACTTCGGGCACGGCACTTCCCGCAACGGCGCGCTGGAGTTCTCGCGCTCGTTCCGAATTATGGAAAGCTTCCAGGGACTTTGCTGGAAGCCACCGCGATCAAGCGCATCTATGGAGCGAACGCGCTGATCAGAAGCGGTGCTGCTGCAACGCCACTGGCGTTGAGGGAAGCATTGCCACGAGTCGGAACCGTTCATCTTGCAACGTTCGGCGTTCTCAACAAGCACAACCCATTGTTCTCCTTCATCGAGCTGGCTCCGGGTCGCAGCGACGACGGACGTCTGGAAGTGAACGAAGTGTTTGGCCTGCCGTTGTCGGGGCAATTGATCATACTGAGCGCGTGCCAGACGGCACTGGCCTCAGGCGCGCTTGCCGATGTACCTGCGGGCGATGACTGGGTGGGGCTCGTACAGGCTTTCCTGCAATCGGGCGCTCGAGGAGTTGTTGCGAGTTTGTGGCCTGTCGAGGATCGCGCGACCGGAGAGCTGATGGAGCAATTTCACGTGCGGCTCAA